>LJUP01000166.1 GCA_001303955.1 Bacteroides sp. SM23_62
AGTCCGGGAAACACATCGGCAAAAGCAATCGTGATCCACAGCAATCCGGCAAATACGATACCGATCTTGGCATGCCATTCGTTTTTGGCCCCCAGCGTGGCCTGGTTGATCGTCTGGTTGGTGCAATAGTACCATATATTGGTGGAGAAGGCGAGAACGATCAGGGCGGTCCACGGAATATGCGGGTCATCGGCCGGCAGGATCAGGTGGGACCTGTCCCCGGACCCTACAATGGCTCCCACCCCGCCGGGTATCTCGATCAGTCCCAGTACAAAGACCAGGAGCCCACCCCCCAGCAGCAGCACCGACTGGAATACATTCGTCCATGCCACCGTTGCCATCCCTCCCCAGATGGCAAATGCACCTGCCAGCAGGGTCATGCTCCAGATGGCTGTATAGAGGTTGATTCCGAAAATAACGTTCAGTGCAAATCCCCCCGAGTATATTACACCGGCGAGATTGATAAACACGTAGGTCAAAATGGTTATGGCAGCAAACAGGACCCTGGTCCTGTTGTCATACCTCATCTCAAGAAACTGGGGCATGGTCACTACCCTTTTCCTTAAATAAAAAGGAATGAAAATGAAGATCAGGACCAGCAGGGATGGACCATTGAGCCATTCCCAGTTGGCCACCGATATGCCGTGTGAAAAAGCAAATCCCACGGTACCCAGAAACTGCTCAGAACTTATCCCCGCTGCGATCATGGCAAATCCGATCACATACCAGCTCAGCCTTCCCTGGGCCAGGAAGAAATCCGTGGCATCCTTTTTCTTCTTCCTGCCCGACCAGAATCCGATAAATATCAGGATGAGAAAATAACTGATAAAAACCAACAGGTCAATCGTTGTAAGATTTGTCATCACATTTATGTATTGATTACCAGTAGCCGCATAGATGATCGTACAGGGAGATGTAACGGGAATACACCGGATCATAAACCGCTGATTTTGCCGGATCCGGCAGGAACCGGTCCTTGATCTTCACTACCCGGGTGCAGGCCTGTCGGATATCTGGCCAGGTCCCGCTGCCGGTTCCTGCGAGAATGGCAGCGCCAAGGCAGGCCGATTCTGCAGATTCCAGTGTAACATAGGGAACACCTGTCACATCCGCCTTGATCTGGTTCCAGAGGCTGCTCCTGGCACCTCCTCCCAGGGCCCTGATCTCGCTGACGGAGATCCCTGATTCCCGCAACGATTCAATATTTCTGCGGACCATAAAGGCTACCGATTCCAAGATCGCCCTGATGAAGTGGGCTTTCCCCAAACCAGGTGATATGCCGGCAAAGACACCCTTCACATGCATATCAAATTCCGGGGATCCTGCCCCCATCAGATGAGGCAGCATGATCAGCCCTTCTGCACCCGGCGAGATCTTTTCAGCCAGGGAGCCCAGTAACTGATACGGATCTTCACCGGTTTTTTCGGCCAGCTTTACTTCTTCCTGGCAAAATACATCACGGAACCACTTCAGTACCATCCCTGCCGTCTGGCCATATGGCATCAGGAAATATTTACCGGGTATGGCATGGCACTGGCAGGGCAGATTCCGGCTTTCTTTCAGCATTGGTTCATCAAGTGTAACAACCATGGCCATGGCTGTACCGGTTGTTTCTGATATGATTCCGGTCCGGATATTGCCCGAACCGATCGCACCTGCCGGGTGATCATAGGCCCCGGTCACGATCATGGTATCATGGGAAAGTCTGGTTTCATCAGCCGCAAGTGACGTTATTTTTCCCAAAGGAGTACCCGAAGGGTAAACCCCCGGCAGGTGCCTTGTACTTATCCCCAGGTAGTCCAGCATATCATCCCAGTAACATTTATTGACAATGTCATAATACAGGGTGGAAGAGACCAGGGATTGTTCACTGGCGTAGGTACCGGTTAACCTGAACAGGAGATAATCGGCTACCAGCAGGAATTTGTGGATCTTTTTAAAGATCGCCGGCTCACGGTCCCTCAACCACATGATCCGGGTGGCCGGCCACAGAGGGAGTATTTCTGTTTGACCTGTCTTTTCCAGGATGACCTGACCGGACCAATCCTTTTTCATGGCTTCCGCCTGGGAAACGGACCGGTTATCCATCCAGACGATGGCATTCCTGAGCGGCCTGCCCTGATCATCCACACACACCATGGTCTCTGCCTGTGAGGAAAAGGCAAGGGCTTTGATAAGTTCCGGGGGGATACTGTTTTCTGCCAGCAACTGGCGGATGATCCCGACAGTACTTTGCCAGTATACCTCCGGATCGATCTCAACGATGTCACTGCCACTGAATTTCAAGGAATATTCCCTGCTGGCTGTACTTATAACGCTGCCATCCTCATTGACCAATATTCCTTTAAAAGCCGTAGTACCTGCATCGAGTCCCAGGATATACTGTCTATTCATTTATCAGTCATTGATTGTAGTGAGGCTAATTTACTCAAGATTGAATTCCCTTACAACTTCTTCAGGTCCAGTGCCTTCTTTGACCACCCTGCACAAGGCTGCCTGAAAAGCAAAGGGATCGGGCACCTGTATGGCATTTCGCCCGAAAACCACCCCCCTGGCACCATCGCTGATCTCATCGGAGGCCAGTTTCAGGGCATCCAGCTGCGTGGGTGTCTTCTCAGCTCCCAGTCCGAATACTGGTACCGGACAAGCGCCCGTAACCTGTTTGAAATCCCATGTATAAAATGTCTTGATCATATCTGTACCCAGTTCACTGAGTATCCTTGACCCGGAGAGCACCAGTTCATGCAGCTTCTCCGGAGAGAGTGTGCCGGTTGAAGCAGGAAAATATTCCCCGAGAACGGGGATCCCCAGACCTTCCGCCTGGTTTTTCAACTGGCAGTACACCTCCACATTCTTTGCATCACGCTCCTCATCACCGGTGCCAATGGTAAGGGAGATGAGTACAATTTCGGCACCAAGGGCAACAGCATCCTTTACCTCCGCGGCAACCACCGTTGCTGCCCGGTTATATTCCCAGTGGAAACAGTATACGCTTCCCCAGTTTATCCGTACAATCGGGATGGGGGCACCTTTATAGCTGAAAGCCTCCTTGCAGGCTTTTAACATGCCCGGACTGAGGAGGATGCCATCCACGACCGGGTTGATTTTTTTTACGGTTTCCGTCAGGTCGGTCATACCCGGGATGGGACCATCAAACATGCCATGGTCGATGGCGATGATCACAGCATTAGCATCATTTGAAAACAATTTATTGATGCGGATTTCTTTACCAGTCATAATATATGATCGTTTTTGATCGATTATCAACAAAAATATTAAATTGAAATTAATCTTCAAACTAATTTTAAATATTTATTTATCAATATATTATTATTATTTCAGAATCAATGCGCCTGGAAATTCATTAAAAAAATCAATTAAAATGACTTGATTTAATGATCATATATGACTATATTTACATTTATCAATCATACTCAACCAGTTTATGCATGGATTTTGAGGGCAGAAAGCGTTTCATCCTGAACCGGCTTGAAAAGACAGGAACTGTTTTGACACAGGAAATCACCGAAAATTGCCATGTATCAGAGGTTACTGCCCGACGCGATCTGGCATATATTGAATCACAGGGCCTGTTGTCAAGGATATACGGTGGTGCGGTTAAATCGCGGTCTGCCGATGCCATGTTCAGCTATGATAAAATTGCCTTGCACAACAGGGACAAGAAGATCAGGATCTCCGGGGCGGCAGCCTCATTCATACAGGATAACGACAGTATCTATATCGACTGTGGCACGACCGTTTACCACCTGAGCAGTAATATCAGGCATTTTCAAAACCTCAGGGTGATTACCAATTCCCTTCCCGTTGTTTCGGAACTGATCTTTCACGCCGGGATCAGGATCTATCTCCTGGGCGGGGAGCTGGATAATGAAAGACGGGCCGTGTATGGTCCGATGTCGGAAAACATGATCCGGTACTACCGTGCCAGGAAGGCCTTCATCGGGGCCGGGGGGGTGTCACTGGCCGACGGACTGAGTACAGGCAATGAAAAGGAGGCGTCCATTACCAGGATGATGGCCCAGGCAGCCGATACGGTTTACCTGCTATGTGATTCATCGAAGATTGAAAAGAACGCATTCGTCCACTACGCCCCGCTGGAAATGATTGATTACCTGATCACCGATCAAATGGCTCCCGAGCTGATAAAAGCATATGAAAAACAAAACATCAAAGTGGTTATCCCGGAAAACAACAATCAATCATGAATAAAAACTGGTGGAAAGAGGATGCTGCTGACCTTCCCATCATCCGGACAATCCCTCCCGGTCCGGTATCACAAAAGATGCATTCGCGTACTTCGAAATATATGAGGGGACTAAGCAGCCAGGTGAAACTATTCCCTGTGTGTTTCGAGAAGGGTTTCGGAATAAGCCTGAGCGATGTCGACGGGAACAAATACCTGGATTTCTCATCGGGCATCTATGTGACATCATTGGGCCATTGTCATCCCAAAGTCTCTGAAGCCATTGCTCACTGGGCGAAACGCCTGATGAATTGTCATGATTTCACCCATCCTGTAAAGGAAAAGCTGCTGGAAAAACTGGCTGGGATCCTGCCCGGGAAACTGAATGCCGTACAGTTTTATTCTGACGGCACATCAGCCGTGGAAGCAGGCTTGCGGGCAGCCCGGGCCATCTCGGGCAGGCATGAATTCATATCCTGCTTCCGGGATTTTCACGGCAAATCAATGGGAGCGGTCAGCTGCGCCCAGATGGTCAGGGGTGATGTATTCAGCTACGGTCCCACACGCGCCCCGGGTTTCTATATGATCCCAAGGCCGGATCCCTACCGTCCCCATTTCAAAAAGGATGACGGCACCATTGACACGGACGGATACATCCGGTTCATTGAAGAATTCATCCAGGAAGGATCGGTGGGAAATGTAGCGGCATTTGTCCTTGAACCAATCCAGGGCTGGGGAGGATCCATTGTCCCGCCCGATGATTTCTTCCCGAAACTGAAAAAACTTTGTGACGAGAAGAACATCCTGCTTTTTGCAGACGAGATACTGACAGGCATGGGAAGAACCGGTGAATGGATGTGTATGGATCACTGGGGTGTTGTGCCCGATATCGTAACTTTCGGCAAATCATTCGGAAATGGCTTCCCGGTTACGGCCATGGTGGTCAGGGAAGAATATGCCGAAGCACTTGACAGGATCTCCGCCTCATCGAGTTATGGTGGCAATCCCATGGCCTGCGCAGCGGCCCTCGCTTCCATTGAAGTTATCCAGGAGGAGGGAATCCTGGAAAATGTCAGGTCAACGGGAAAGTTTATCAGCCAGCGCCTTGAGAAAATGAAAGGGGAACATCCCATCATCGGTGATATCAAGGCCAGGGGATTCCTCCTGGGAATAGAACTTGTGAAGGACGTGGCAACCAAAGAACCCTTTGATGAAGCCGGGAAACTGGTATACCAGAAAGCTTTCACCAAAGGGCTGGCATGGATCCCTGCGGGCCATATTCTGCGCATGTCCCCTCCCCTGGTCATGGATGAGAAATACGCGGAAATGGGACTTGACATGATCGAAGAATCCATAGCCGAGGTGGAAAAAGAATTCGGATACAATTAATCAGTCGTTACATGCCCAGGGAAAAAATAAATTTTGGCATCATTGGCCTTGGCCTTATGGGAAAGGAATTTGCAAGTGCAGCAGCCCGCTGGTGCCATTTGCTGGACGATGGACCCGTACCGGTGGTGAGGGGAATTTGTAACAGAAGCAATGAGTGGGACAGGCAATGGTTTACCGCTAATTTCCCTGATATTGAAATTGTTACCGGTAACTATAGGGAACTCCTTGAAGATCACAGGATCGATGCCATCTATTGTGCCGTACCGCACAATCTCCATGAAGAATATTACATTAACATCCTGCAGGCAGGCAAGCATTTGCTGGGAGAAAAACCTTTCGGGATAGACCTGGAAGCCAACAAAAAAATCCTTGAAGCCACCAGGGAACACCCCGGACTGATCGTACGCTGCAGTTCGGAGTTTGCCTATTATCCCGGTGCCAGAAGGATCATCGACTGGCTGAATGAGCAAAAATATGGAAGACTGATGGAAGTCCGCTGCGGATTCCACCATGCCAGTGACATGGACCTGGATAAACCGATCAACTGGAAAAGGATGGTTGATATCAACGGTGAATACGGATGCATGGGGGATCTGGGGTTCCACATCCATTTCATCCCATTGCGCTTCGGCTGGTACCCTGAATCGGTTTTGGCCAGCCTTCAAAACATTGCCACAGAGCGCCCGTCCGGTGACGGGACACTGGTTCCCTGTGAGACCTGGGACAATGCAACGGTGATCACTGAATCCACCGATCCACTTAACGGGATGCCTTTCAGCATACAATATGAAACCAAACGCATGGCCCCGGGACAGACCAATACATGGTTCATAGAGATTTACGGCACCAAGGGATCGGCCAGGTATTCCACGCATGAGCCAAAAGCTTTCTATACGCTTGAGACCAGGGGAAGGGAACAGGGCTGGACAAGGACGGATATCGGACCTGATTCCTTTATCCCGAGCATTACCGGAAGCATCTTTGAATCCGGTTTCAGTGATTCCATGCTGCAGATGCTGGGCGCCTTTTTATGGGAGTTCAAAAAGGATGCAGCCGCTCATCCCTTTCCCGCCGGACATCCTGAAGAAACACACTGGAGCCACAAAATCATGACAGCAGCTCTTGAATCACACAAAACAGGTAATAAAATCATCATCAAAAAATCATGAAAAACCTATTGTTGCTTTCACTTGTGATCCTGCTGGCCAATGGGTCCTGCATGCAAAAAGAAATGCCCGGTCAGGCTGTATGGGATACCATCATCTCCGATACCATACAGTACCATCCAGTAAGGCTTGACATCAACGGGAACATCCTCCCCTGGTATGCTTCAGATCCCGGAGTATCTTACGATACGGCCATTATGCTTGTCTGGGATTTCTGGAAAAATATGGAGATAGACTCCAACGGTCTTAAGTATTACATGAACCACCAGGTATGGGCACCGGAACATGACATGCGGGGACTGGGAGGAGACCAGATCAATATGGCCCTTTCCTCCTGGGCACTGCTCTACCAGTATACGGGGGATGCGTCAGTGATCGAGGATATGAAGTACATGGCCGATGAATACCTCAACCGCTCCCTCTCTGATCCTTCATCCTCATGGCCGCATCTGCCTTATCCGTATAATACCGTGATCCATTCAGGCATTTATGACGGGGATATGCGCAACGGCAAAGGGATCCTTCAACCGGACAAAGCAGGGAATTTTGGCCATGAGCTCGTGACCCTCTATAAGATCACGGCTGAACAGAAATACCTGGATGCCGCGATAAGGATCGCCAGGGTGCTCGCTGAAAGGACCCTGCCCGGCAACAATGATCAGTCCCCCCTGCCTTTCAGGGTGAATGCCCGGACCGGTGAACCGGGGATCCTGTTCAGTAACAGGGGGGATGGAAAGGCCGAAACAAAGGCACTGTACACGGCGAACTGGACGGGTACCCTGATGCTCTTCCAGGAGATGCAGGGGTTTGATGCTGCCCATGTAGTCCTCTATCAGAAATCATTTGATACCATCCTCGCGTGGATGAAGGAATATCCGCTGAAAACAAATAAATGGGGACCGTTTTTTGAAGATATCCCGGGATGGAGCAATACCCAGACCAATGCCGTCACCTTTGCCATGTTTATCATGCTGAACCGGGATCTTTTCCCCGATTGGGAAAAGGATGTAAAGGGGATCTTCGACTGGACCTACCAGGAGCTGGGTAACAAGGAATACAGTCAATATGGGGTAACCGTGATGAATGAACAGACCGTTTACAGGGTACCGGGGAACAGTCACTCATCAAGGCAGGCATCCATGGAACTCTGGTATACAATGCTTGCAGGAGACACAACTTTCAGGACAAATGCCATCAGGACACTCCACTGGGCTACCTATACGGTGGACTGGGACGGGAAGAACCGGTATATCAGGGATGATGTCTGGCTGACCGATGGTTACGGGGATTATGTAAGGCATTACCTGAGGGCAATGGCGGCCTTGCCTGAACTGGCCCCATCCCACAAGAACAAATTACTGCAATCCACCTCGGTGGTCAGGCATATTGAATATACGTCAAAAAATATAGCCTATAAAACATTCGATACTGCTGCCATCGAGCTGCTGCGGCTGACTGCCAAACCGGTAAAAATCCTTGCAGCCGGCGAAGCATTGCCCCAAACAGATCAACTTGGCACGGACAGCTGGATATGGACGCCGCTGGCGACAGGCGGTGTTCTCAGGATCAACCATGAACATTCAGATGAAGTAACCATACTGCTGTAATGAGTAATCAGAATAAGCCTGACACTGGCAAAAGTTATTTATTAATGCTGGCGGCTTTCTGCCTTTTATCAGGATCACTGGATCAATGTAAACCGCCCGGTCCGCCAGCAGTGGATTTTTGCCAGCAGTCCCTCGAGGAATCATTGATACCCATCAGGCCGGGCATCCCCGGCGAATCCCCATTCTGGAACGGGTATGCCATCAGGTTCATCAACGTTCCCGCTTTTGATTTCAAGACAGTGGAGGGGGCTGCTCACTACCGGTTCACTGCTGCTTCTGAACGGGACAGCATGGACCATGTCTTCACCGCTGATAAGCCATGGAACCTGTTGTTCCCCATATGGAAAGAATTGCCTGCAGGAATGGTAAACCTGACGGTGGAAGGGATGGACGGCAACGATCAGGTCGTTGGTGTTTCGGGTACCCGCCGGTTTTACCGGGCTGCGGTATTCGGCGGAATATACCATTCCCCGGAAAGGGATTACAGGGAGAGTGCACTTATGGGACTGCAATGGCTTTTCAGGCAACAACATTACCAGCGCTGGCTGACCGAATCGTCTCCTGATACAAATTATTACCTGTACTGTTATCCTTCCAAAATAATCGGGGCGGTAGTAAACAGCATGCTGATGTATGCCGCATTGAATCCGGCGGATTCTGCGACAGCCATGAAAATCGCCATCAACGCCGGCAAATACCTGGTAAATGCCAGTGAACCGGCCGGCAGTCCGCTCCCCTTTTTTCCTCCTACCTATGACGGAGATTTAGCTGAACAGATCAAAACGGCAGGGGTCAGTGACCGGGAATATGCAAAAAGGAAAACGATCGAAATACGGGATCAGCTGATGATCATTTATCCGGCCGATGTCGGTGAGGCATACCTGAATCTGTATGAGCATACCGGGATTGCAGCATTCCTTGAGGCTGCGATCAGGATTGCTGATACCTATGCAATCCTTCAGCTTGAAAATGGGACCTGGTACCTTACTTTGAACATACACACCGGCGAGCATATCGATCCCAACCTCTGCATTCCAACCGGCATTATTCATTTCCTAGACAGGTTAATCAAGGATCATGGACTTCAAAAATACATGATTAACACTGAAAAAGCCATGAACTGGATCATGGATAATCCATTGAAGAATTTTTACTGGGAAGGTCAATTTGAGGATGTTCCTCCATCACTGGCATTCAGGAATCTTTCCAAAGGGCACGTACTTTCGCTGGCCTGTCATTTTCTGCAAGAAGGAAAAAACAATCCTGAAAAGATTGAAACAGCAGAAGAACTGATCCGTTTTGGAGAGGACCAGTTTATTATCTGGGAACAGCCATTTCCGGAAGAAGACGAAAACACCGATAACTGGATTACTCCCTGTGCCCTTGAACAATACGTGTATTATGTTCCCATAGACGCCAGTGCTGCCCGGTTTATTGAAACATTCCGGATCGCATATGAAGTCACCGGAAAGGAATTATACCTGGCCAAGGCCAGGTCGCTGGCCAACTCAATGACCGTAGCACAGGACCCTGTGACAGGGGAATATCCAACATACTGGGAATATGAACGCAAGCATCAACTGGATGGCTGGATCAATTGTGCTACTGCTGACGCCAGGGCCATGCTTGAATTTGCCGACTTTCTGGAAAAACATAAAAATGATTAAATACTTAATAAAATGAAAGCATCCAATGTCCCAACCGCCGGATATGTTGCCTTCGGCACCATGTTCTATGAACCCGAAAACCTTCAAATGATCAGCTCCAGGGCTGTAAAACAGCTTCAGGATGCAGGGCTCAGGCTCATAACCACCGATCCGGTATACGGTGAAGATACTGAACCCCTGAGGGCCATTAAAGAATTGAAATCAGGTGAATGGGATTTCCTCTTTGTAAATATCATTAACTGGATTGATACCCGGGGGGTGTTCCGGGTGCTGCACGAATTCCGCAATGAACCGATGATCCTTTACAGCTTCGGCGGGTTTACAGATCATGAAGGGACATTCGAGGAAAAGGGAACACTGATATCACCGGCTGCAGGTGCAGGTTCTACTTCACTGCGACTGCCAATGGAACTCTGGGGAATCAAATTCAGGTACCTGTTCAATGCACCGGATGAACCAATGGATATCGATGGCATCAGATGTTTCGCACGGGCTGCCCATGCCATGAAATGTTTGCGGAAATCCAGGCTGGGTATGATAGGATTCAATGATATGGGACTGTATTCAACGGGATACAATCCGACCCTGCTCCGCGACCGGATCGGTCCGGAAATAGAAAGCATCGACATGCTGCAGCTCAAGAACAGGATGGACGGGCTGGGACCCGATGAGGTGAAGGCAGCCATGGCAGCCGTCACAAAAGACTGGGAATACCCGCTGGGTAAGCCCAGGGACCAGGTCATTGAGAAAGCCATAAAAATGTACCTGGCCACGGTGAAGATCTGCCAGGAAAAAAATTTCGACACCATGTCCTATAAATGTGTGGATGGTGTCGATCTGGAAATGGGACTTACCCATGCCGTGCCGTCATCCCTGGTGGCCGATGCCGGATACCCATATGTGGATGAAAACGATCTGGGCAATTCGGTGGCGCAACTGATGCTCAAGTTCATTACCGGACAAACCCCTACCTTCCTGGAGCACTACGAGCATCACCCGGAGTGGATCCTGCTTGGGGAAGACGGTTACTGTCCCCGGGCTTTCATGGAGGGCAAACCCCAGATCAAGGATGTATCCACGGTCTTGCTTGACGGGATCGCTCATTGTTCCAATATGAAAAAGGGCCGGATGACACTGGCCTGCCTGTCGGAGGTCAAAGACGGTTACCGGATGCATATTGTCACCGGCGAGGGTAAGGAAAGACCAAAATGGGTGGAGATGGGTGTTCCGCTGCCTTCCTGGCCGAGCGTGACCTTTTATCCTGATGCTCCCGTCCGGCAGATCCTTGATCATGTACAATCACAGCATTTTGCAGCCGTATACGGATATTATGTGAACGAACTGGTGGATCTGTGCGCCCTGCTCGATATAGAAACCATACTTGACACTGCCTAAACTTAATCATAATGAACAGAATAATGAACCTTGCACTCATTGCCGCCACCGGCATCGTGCTGAACTGCCGGGGGCCGGAACAGGCCGTCTCGTCCGAGGTTATTGTACTGGTGAATTCCAACAGTCCCGAGGTAACCAAAGGAACGCAGAAACTGATCCCCTACCTGAATCATTTCGGGGTCAGTTTCACCACAGCTGACCTGGCTGAAGGCAGTCTGCCCTCCGGTCCAGAGAAACCGGCCCTGATTATTGTTTCCCATCCCGGTATCGCTGCGGATGACA
>LJUP01000167.1 GCA_001303955.1 Bacteroides sp. SM23_62
CAGTACTTCTCATTTCCTGACTTTCCCTGGTACAGGCTCCGGCAGGAAACACCCGGGAAATACGAGTCATATGTTGATCTGGTACCGGGTGAATGGACCAGGGTCAGGATAGAAGTTTCAGGTGAACAGGCAAAACTCTTTGTCCACGGGTCCGACCAGCCCTGTTTGATTGTCAATGACCTGAAGCACGGTTCCGGCAAAAAAGGAAGTATCGGTCTCTGGGTCGGTCCGGGAACAGAAGCTTATTTTTCCAATCTTACTGTTACAAGCCTGTAATTTCTCTGAGATCATCCTTCCGCAGAAGATTTTAATGAGTTTGGGTAAGAGAATATTTGATAATCATAATGGTAAAAAAGAATGTTATCCCCTTGGCGGCGCATAATCTGGGAAAGATAATCTTTTACTGGCTAATCCCTGACACAGTATAGGTACTCCACCCCGCGAAAGAAATAAGATTGATTGGCTATTGCCTGCGATGCCCAGAATTTATCATCCAGCTTATGCTGGGCCAATGCTTTGAATTCATCACCTGCCTTCACAACATGTGTCGTCCCTCTTTCATCCATGCAATAGATCCTGCCATCAACAGCCCAGGGCGAAGACCAGAAGGGACCGGCATCCGGTATGTTAATGCTCTGATATACAGATTCCCCGGTAGCAGCCTGATAGCAGTATATCATACCCCCTCGCCGTTCCACAATATATATGCGACCTTCATACAACAAAGGTGATGCCATTGACAAACCTGATTCGGGCAGTGACCAGGCAACTCCCGAACTGGCTGATGCCCCGTCCTGCGGAGTGATATCCCCTTCTGCCCCTGCCTTTATGGCGAACAGAATACCCCCGCCGTCACTTCGTTTTTCATTCCCCAGATATATCATTTCTTTGTCAGCCACAGGCGATGAAATATTCCGGCCGCCACCCAGATTTAACTCCCACAGCAATGCCCCTGTTCCCGGATCATAAGAACGGGCAATTCCCCCGCTGGTTACCAGCTCTGTACGTACCTTATTCTTCCAGATCACCGGCGAGCTCCAGTTTGTCTTCTCATCCCTTGGTACGCGCCATTGCTCTTCACCTGATTCCGTATCAAGTGCCACCAGGAATGAATGATCTTCGTTATCGATCTGCAGATACAGAGTGTTTTTAAAAAGCAAAGGGGAAGAGGATACGCCCCAGTCTTTCTGGGACGGATAAACACCCATGTCTTTCTCCCAGACCAGGTTACCGTCGAAGTCATAGGCGAACATCCCTGTCATCCCAAAGTAAACGTAAACCCTTTTTCCGTCTGTCACCGGGGTTTCAGAAGCATAGGTATTATCCCTATGGGTGGGTATCCTGGGGGTACCCTTATGGGCAATCCGCTTCCAAAGCTCCTCGCCGGTATTGGCATTCAGGCAGCATACTTCCCAGCGATATTCGGCATCAGATGGATTGACGCGGCTCCTTTCTCCTGACCCACTCTGGGTCCATTGCAGGGTGGTATCTTCCAGTACGGCTGAGGTAAGGAATACCCTGTCACCCCATACAACCGGGGATGACCATCCCCTTCCGCTCAATTTGTATTTCCACTCAATGTTTTTCTCATTGCTCCATTCTTCGGGCAATTTCTTTTCTTTGGTCAGCTGGTTGCTCTCCGGGCCTCTGAACTGGGGCCAGTTCGATGTACAAGCATTGGACAGGCAGAAGGCGGCTGACAGGAAAACGGTGTTCATTAATTTCATATAGCTCTGTTGTTTCAATTATATTTGAAGGGCAAAAATATTAATTTTACTGGAAATGGCACATCGTAAAATATCGTCAGGTTCCCCGTTTGAAAAACCCATCGGGTTTTCAAGGGCTGTAAGGACTGCCAACAGGATTCTGGTTTCAGGAACGGCTCCGATCGCAAAGGATGGTTCGGCTGCCTTTCCCGGGGATGTGTACCTGCAGACCAGGCATTGTCTTCAGATCATTGAAAGAGCCATCACAGAGGCAGGGGGACAACTAAAAGATGTGGTCAGGACACGCGTGTACCTTACCGACGGTGATACATGGAAGGAAGCAGGCATTCACGCTTAATCGATCCGGCATGGATGGTGGAAATTGAAGCAGAGTGCGAGGTTGGATCAGCAGATTGAAAAGAAAATGGTGATCAGGATTTCAGCATTTGTCTGGATACTTGTTCTGGGAACACTGACAGGGATGTCACAGGACCGGTTTCAAATTTCTTCAGATCTCTATTATACCGAGGTCCGGGACAGCGTTTATGTAATCACACACCATTTTCCGCGATATGGCAGTAACAGTCTGTTTGTCCTGCTGCCCGGCAAGCAAGGTGTTTTAATAGACACACCCCATGAAACCACCGGCACCATGTCTTTACTGGTATGGATCCAATCTTCATTCGGTAACCTGCAACTAACCGCCATCAATACCGGGTGGCACCAGGATAACCTGGGCGGGAACGAATACCTGCTTTCCCGGAAAATCCCCGTTTACGGTCCCACGCTCACCGCAACCCTCATCACGGAACGCAGAGATGAATTGAAGGACCTGCTCCTTGAGCAAACAGCTTCCCTGGAGGATCGACGTTATTACGAATCATACAGGGAATTGAATTTACTGCCACCCGATCATACTTTCCCAATCGAGGAGGGATTGCTGCTGGAGAAGGGAGGAGAGACCTTCGAAGTATATTATCCCGGAGAATCCCATACCGTGGATAACACCGTAGTATTTCTTCACTCAAAAAAGATATTGTTCGGCGGATGCATGGTCATGTCAATGCGACACCAGCGTCCCGGTTTTATCGATCATGCCAACATGAAGGAATGGCCTGAAAGCATTTATAAGGTGATTTTGAAGTTTCCAGACTGCGATATTGTAATCCCTGGTCATGGTCCCTACGGGAATGACCGGCTCCTGGAACACACCAAAGAGATCCTTGAAGCCTATAACGCTGATGCAGGCATTTAACGCTAAGGTCCTTCCTTTTTAAAGACGATCTGAATCCGTGTGGCCTGATCAATCTGGATTCCCTCGGCCCCGGCAGGTTGCCAGTCCGGTCCATCCATCAGCAACCGGATGGCTTCATCTGAAAATGCTTTCCCCGAACTTTTCAGCACAAATACCTGTGCTGGCCTTCCATCATATCCAACCATAAAGCTCAGCACGACAACAGCCCTTGTCAGGACATCCCCGTGTTCCGGGAACCGCATATTATTTTTAACATACTGATTGAATTCCTTCTCGCCCCCGACAGGTGTTGCACTGCGGTAATTCTTTTCTATATATTCCTCAGCATCAGCAGCTACTTTAACTGTATAACCTGCCGGCTGTGCAATCTTGCTGGGACCTGTTCCAATGACAACCACCTCTTCAAGGCTTATCGCATCGGGTTCGAGGGTTATCATCAATTCATCCTCATCCTCGACTGGAATTTCTTTTGGTTCCATGCCAATGAAATGGGCGATGAGGGTGTTCATTGAATCATCCTCAACGGAGATCTGGAATTTACCTTCCATATCTGTTACCGTACCTGTATTGCTTCCCTTTACGGCTATGATCACACCTGGTATGGGCCGCTCATCTTCACTGGATATGACCATGCCTGACAGGGTTCGCTGTTCCCGGCCCACAGCACCGGCCATTTGAGATAGTTCCGGTGTTTCCCTTTTCCTCGATTTGGCAGTGGCCTGTCTTTCCATGGCCACGGCCGGGGCAGTAACCTGATCAACATGGACCTCTCCCGCCACCGCCAATTCAGCTTCGCGGACATCTGCAGCTTCCTCCATCTGGATATCAGCAAGCTCTTCGCGGGCTGGTTCTTCTTCTATGATTTCAGCTTTTATTTCAGTTTCTGTTACAGCTTCCTCTGATTTGAACTGAATGGCTTCCTTCTTCCCGGGTGTTTCTGCTCTCTCATCCACCACCTTACTTTGCATTGGTGTGATCTCATCAGAAGTTTCTGCCTGGATTATTTCAACGGGAGATACTGTTGCGGGTTCTTCCTTCTCAGCCGCTGGTGATTCGGCTACTTTCCTGTCCAGTTGTCCCATCCTGTCATTGAACAGGGTGAACAGGACAGTAGTAACGACAAGCAGCACAGTAACTGCAGCCGCAATCCGGTACCACATGGCACGTGTTTTCCGGGTGGTCTTTGTATGCTGGATGGTCCTTCTGTGAAGCTTTTCCTGGAGTCGGGCCAGATCAGCCCTGGCTTCTTTGGGAGTTATGGAGGATAAGCCTTCCAGGGCTTCAGCAGCAAATGGATCCTGTTGTAAGGATCTCTCAAAGGCATTCCTTTCCTCTTCGCTCATCTGATCCTGCGAGTACCTTAGAAAATCTTCAAGCTCCTTTTTCCTATTTTTACTGTTCTGGGTCATTTCTTTCCTCGAGACAAATTTTCAGATTTCTTTTGGCATTTTGCAAATAGCTTTTGATCTTTTTTTCATCCAATTCAAGGATTCGGGCTATTTCCCGGTAACTTTTATGCTGATAATAAAAAAGCTCAATGCAGGCTTTTTGTTCCTGTTTCAGTTTTTCTATGCATTCTTTCAATCCGGGATAGCTATCATTTTCTTCTTCATCAATAGGATGCAGTTCGGGGTAAAATTCCATATAATCTTCCTGATCTTTTATCCATCTTTCCATTCTTTTATCCCTGGTCTTATCAGATCTGATCTGCATCAGGCAATGATTTTTTGCCAGTACATATAACCAGCTCTTGAAATTATGAATGTTATGCCTGGGAATTTCTGTGATCAGTTTTTCAAATACCTGCATAACCGCATCGCTGGCATCCTCCCTGTTCTGAAGGTATTTAAGGCAAAGTCCGAATACCAGGTGCATATAACGCTTGTACAGTTCCCCCAGCATCTCGAGATCACCGGTATTCCGGTAGTTATCCAGCAGCACCTCGTCAGGCACCTCTTCCCTATTGCGATGAGTGATTTTTAACAATGTATAATATTAACGATCATGCCGCCTCGATCATTTTTTACAAAAAAACAGAAAATATTTTATGGAATACGGTAAATGCCTGCATCCTATGAGTGAAGTTAATCAAAAACAATCAGTCATGAGAACAATCATTTCATCTTTTGCAATTCTGATCATATCTGCTCTTTTAATGGCAGCCGTTCAGCCCCGGGTAATTACCGGTAAAGTAACGGATGATCAGGGAAATCCTCTTGCGGGTGTTTCCATAACCATTAAAAATTCAAGCCGTGGAACCATAACGGACCTCAGTGGTCATTACCGCATAACACTTCAACCGGGCGATAAAGTCCTGGTATTCTCTTTCGCTGGCTTACAAACCAGAGAGATTAAAATAAATGAGAAAAATACGATCAATGTAAAACTATATCCCGCGGTTGTGGAGCCGGAGGAAGTGCTTGCACCAGATTATCCCAGGGTAAAAGCTGAAAAGCGCATTTCCACAACGGTAAGTTATGATATGGCTGCAGGAAGCTATACGCAAACCAGCATACCTAATGCTTACAATCCCAACTTCAACACCGAAGGATATGCCACCATCCATGAGAACGGGTATAAGGATGTGCTGAAGCAGCCTTTATCTACTTTCTCCATTGATGTGGATAAGGCTTCCTACGCCAATGTTCGCAGGTTCATAAATATGGGACAGCTACCTCCCATGGATGCCGTAAGGATAGAGGAAATGATCAATTATTTTACCTATGATTACCCGGAACCCGAGGGCAAGCACCCATTTTCTGTCTATACGGAACTGGCCGTCTGTCCCTGGAACCCAAAGCATCATTTGCTGCATGTCGGACTCAAAGGTAAAAGCATTGATAAAACCGAATTGCCGGCTTCCAACCTGGTATTCCTGCTGGATGTCTCCGGGTCGATGAATTCGCCCAACAAGCTTCCCCTGCTGAAAAATGCCTTCCATATGCTGGTGAATGAGCTGAGGGAGGAGGACCGTGTAGCCATTGTGGTTTATGCAGGTGCTGCGGGACTGGTTCTAAAGTCCACTCCGGGAAACCGGAAGGAAGAGATCCTCGGTGCCATTGAAAAACTCTCCGCCGGAGGTTCCACTGCTGGGGGCGAGGGACTCCTGCTGGCTTACAAGGTGGCCGAAGAGAACTTTATTGAAGGAGGAAACAACCGCATCATCCTTGCCACCGACGGTGATTTCAATGTAGGTGTTTCAAGCAACGCAGAAATGGAAAGACTGGTCGAGAAAAAACGGGAAAATGGGGTATTCATGACCGTTCTCGGATTTGGCATGGGCAATTACAAGGATGACAAAATGGAGATCATCGCCGATAAGGGTAACGGAAACTACGCCTATATTGACAATATCCAGGAAGCACGGAAAGTAATGGTGGCCGAATTTGGCGGAACCCTTTTCACCATTGCCAAGGATGTGAAATTCCAGCTTGAATTCAATCCGGCCAGGGTCAAGGCATACCGCCTGATCGGTTATGAAAACCGCCTGCTGAATGATGAGGATTTCAACGACGATAAAAAAGATGCCGGGGAAATGGGTGCCGGACATAATGTGACCGCCCTTTATGAACTGATCCCAGCCGGATCAGAAGAAAATACGGGGAGTATCGATCCGCTGAAATACCAGCAAAACAGCAAAACGGTCAAACCTGACATGAGTGCGGAACTGCTGACTGTCAAACTCCGTTACAAGCAGCCTGACGGGAAAACTTCAACACTGTATGAAGAGCCTGTAAAGGGAAAGCTTCTGGGTGACAGGTCAACCACTGAAAACTTCAGGTTTTCCGCAGCAGTTGCTGAATTCGGACTGATCCTGAGGGATTCGGAATATAAGGAAGATGCATCCATTGAACAGATTATCAGCCTGGCCCAGGGTGGAAGAGGCGAGGATGCTGAGGGTTATCGCGGAGAATTCATCAAGCTGGTCAGAACTGCTGAAACCCTGATAGACATGAGGGCAGAGAAATAATGCCAGGTTTTGTCAGATCTCGAATGAAAACCTTTAAACCCGGTCACTTGGCCGGGTTTTTTAATTTTCCTATATTCATCGGGTAAATCAATCACTATGAAAAAGACTGACCATTCACGTAGGAAATTTCTGCAACAATCTGCCATGGCGGCAGCTGCCATTACCATCATCCCAAGGCATGTGCTGGGAGGAAGAGGATATATTGCCCCCAGTGATTTACTGAATATAGGATTCATTGGCACAGGCAAACTTGTCCACGGCTATTTTGAAAATTTTGCAGCATTGCCAGAAGTTCACATAATGGCTGCCTGCGATGTGTATCAGGAAAAACTTTCCAAATTCAAGCAAGCAGTAGATGAATACTATAGCGAGAAAACAGGAAAACCGAACTACAGTGACTGTAAAGTCTTTTCAGACTACCATGAGCTGCTTGGCCTGGATGAAATAGATGCTGTTATCGTCGCCACTCCAGACCACTGGCATGCCATCCCCTCTATTGATGCCATGAAAGCAGGAAAAGATGTTTACTGCGAAAAACCCCTGGCACATACCATCAAAGAAGGCAGGGAGATGGTTGAGGCTGCCAGCAAATACGAAAGGGTGGTTCAGACAGGAAGCATGCAGCGTTCGAACAGGGACTTCAGGCATGCCTGCGAACTGGTTCGCAACGGTTATGTTGGCGAGATCAGCCAGGTTATTGTCGATTGGGACCGCTGGATCGGACCCGCCCAGATAAGGCCATTCCATGAGGACCTGGCTCCCCCGCACGGAGCAGAACCCTGGCCCATGTGGCGTCGCTACCGGGAGTTTGGCGGCGGCATCCTTGCAGACTGGGGCGCCCATATGTTTGATATTGCCCAGTGGGGACTGGGAATGGATGAATCGGGACCTGTCAAATTCATTCCGCCTGAAGATCCTGCAGCCACAAGAGGAATGAAAATGATCTACGCCAACAGTGTGGAAATGATCCATGAGGATTTTGACAGGGGATGGGCAGTGCGGTTTATCGGATCCGAGGGTGTCCTCGATGTCAGCCGGAGTTTTCTTGATTCCAAACCAGCGCATATTGCCACTGCTGAGATCAAATCAAGTGATAACCGGTTATATCATAGTGACAATCACTACCAGGACTGGGTAGATGCCATCAAAAAAAGATCCGTACCAGTCACAGGAGTGGAGACCGGCCACAGGTCTGCATCGGTTTGCAACCTTGCCAACATTGCCTATAAATTGAACCGGACCCTCGAATGGGATCCTGTAAAGGAAAAGTTCAAAGGTGACGGTGAAGCCAACAAGTTAAGGACGAAAAAATACAGGAAGCCCCATACACTTTAATTCAGTTACTGTTTCTCCATATACAGCACCTATTATGATGTCTTTCTGCTGTTAGGATATCTGGATATTTTGAAATACATTTAATCAGGATTTCTCACCTTTCAATCCTATTCAGCATGGAGGTAAAGGTCTCATACAACCTCGCCTCAATGCCTATTTCAATAGTGTTACATGTTATTCACTTATCTCATTAAAAAATCTAAGCCATGTCGGAAAAAGAGTATTCCAGACGTAAATTTTTAAAAACCAGCACACTCACCGGTCTGGGTGTGGGGTTAACTGCTGCTATGACACCGAATTTAATCGCTGGCTGCATGCAGGATACCGGTACTGCCGCCATTCTTGGTGGCCAACCAGTCCGGACCAAAGGATGGCCTGATTGGCCTATGTGGGATCCGGAAACAGATGAAGAGCGGGTTATTGAAGTCCTACGAAGTGGTATCTGGTCGCGTGGGGCAGTGGTTACAGAATTTGAGGAGAAATGGGCTGATACAATCGGGTCAAAGCGTTGTCTGGCAACCACCAATGGCACATATGCCCTGATCACTGCGCTTCGCCAGCTGAATGTAGGTCCCGGAGACGAAGTACTTGTGCCTCCTTACACCTTCATTGCCACCATTGATGCCATCCTGATGGTTGGCGCAATGCCCGTATTTGTTGATACTGATCCTGCTACTTTTCAGATCGATGCGGATAAAATCGAAGAAAAGATCACCTCCCGAACAACCACTATTCTGCCGGTACATATCCTTGGACTTCCGGCGGATATGGGGAAAATTATGGCCATCGCCCGGAATAATCATTTAACCGTCCTGGAAGATGCCTGCCAGGCATGGCTGGCAGAGATAGACAATAAAAAGGTTGGTTCCTTTGGAGATGCTGGATGCTTTAGTTTTCAGAATTCGAAACATATCCCCATTGGGGAAGGAGGGGCAATCGTAAGCGATAATGATGAATTTATGGATCGATGCTTTTCATTTCATAACTTCGGTCGCCCACACGGCAAAGTTGTTGGGACTGTATCGGGAGAATATGTTATTTTAGGTTCTAAATGCCGGATGACAGAATACCAGGCAGCCATCGGCCTGGCTCAATTGAAACGCCTGGAAGAACAAACCAGGCAACGGGAACAAAACGCCGAATATCTGCGGGCACAAATAAAGGACATACCTGGCATATTGCCCTATGAATTATCCGAAAATGTCACCAGGGCGGTTTTTCATCTGTTCCCCTTCCGGTATAAAAAAGAACAGTTTCATGATCTTTCCCGAAGCAAATTCATGGAAGCTTTGGAAGCAGAAGGTATTCCCTGTTCGGGAGGATATTCCCCACTAAATAACATGCCCTATCTAAAAGATGCATTTCAGTCGAAGAACTTTCAAAAAGTCTATTCAGAGGAAATGCTGGATTTTGATGGATTCATTGAGCGCAATCAATGTCCCCGGAATGACCAGTTATGTAAAGAAGCAGTCTGGTTTGGCCAGAATATGCTGTTGGGATCAAAATCCGATATGGATGATATTGCCAAAGCCATTGAAAAAGTCCATAATAACGCCGATAAAATCACAAAAAATGCTTAAAATGAGAAAACTGATCTTATTACAGATTTTCCTTTCTTTTCTGGCTTTGTCTTTCCTTTATGCTGAGACATCTATCGATCCGGATGAAGGCACCGGGGAATGGAAGGCGGGTGTTGCCAGCATAGTGATAACGCCCGAACAACCGATGTGGCTGGCAGGATATGCGGCACGGAACCATCCATCGGAAGGCACAATGCATGATCTGTGGGCCAAAGCCCTGGTGCTGGAAGATTTAAACGAAGAACGGGCAGTGCTCATTACTTCCGATTTACTGGAATTTCCAAAAAATCTTTCAGACCATATAAGGGATCGCTTAGAGGATCAGTTCAGTTTATCCAGGTCACAGATCATTTTAAGCAGTTCCCATACACATTCAGGGCCTGTTCTGAGTGGGGCATTGTATGATATTTATCCCCTGGATTCAGATCAACTGGAGAAGATAGATCAATATTCCGGCAAATTAGCAGATCAGATCGTGAAACTGGTGGGCGAGGCTTTAAGCTCCATGCAGCCAGCACAGCTTTACGCACAAAATGGTGTTGTCCGGTTCCAGGTGAACAGAAGGAATAACCCTGCTGCCACACTGACCCGGCAGACACAGCTACAGGGTCCCAACGATTATGCGGTACCGGTGATCAAAGTTGTGGATGAGGCAGGGGGACTTATGGCTATTGCCTTCGGATATGCCTGCCATCCTACGGTGTTGGATGGTTATGAGTGGTCGGGCGATTATCCGGGATTTGCTCAAATTGAACTGGAAAAGTCCTATCCGGGAACAGTGGCATTGTTTTTCCAGGGAACCGGTGCAGACATGAATCCCTTGCCCCGCCGGTCGATAGCATTGGCACAGCAGTATGGGGAAGAACTGGCCGCTGCCGTCCGGAGGGTATTGAATGAGGATATGCGAGAACTTCCTTCCAACCTTTCAACTGCCTACTCTGAGATCGATCTGGAATTGAATGATCCGCCAACCCCGGAAGAATTATCGCAGATGATCAGAGAGTCATCAGGTTATCAAAAACGATGGGCTGAGCGAATGCTTGAAAAAATCGAGCGCGGTGAACCTTTCAGGACTTCATATCCTTACCCGGTCCAGGTCTGGAATGTTGGCAACCAACCAATGGTATGTTTAGGCGGAGAGGTATTGGTTGATTATACCATCAGCCTGAAGCGAATATTTGGTGAAGATATTTTTGTCATGGGTTTTTCCAATGATGGCATGGCATATATTCCATCTGTCCGGGTACTCCGCGAAGGAGGCTATGAAGGTGCTTTATCGCAAATAGTATATGGATTACCGGGTACCTGGAAAGCAAATATTGAGTCAAAAATCATCCAGGAGGTAATGACACTTGCTGAAGAGGTTGATGTCAGAATGCCAGAGTCGAAATTAATCGCATATCAAGATACAAAGGCTTCAGAACCATTGATCGCAAAACACTATTTTTCAGGGTTTGACCTGGCGCATGATACCTACAATGCCATCTCTCCTGCCAGTGATGGGAAAATATATTATGTGCTGAGTTCTGCATCCATTGATGTAGGTGGACACATGTATGCATATGATCCTGACAAGGATGAAACAAAGTTCATTGCTGACCTTACGGCTGTTTGCGGGGAAGAAGGACTCAAGACGATTCCCCAGGGGAAGAGCCATGTAAATTTCTATGAACGGGACGGAAAGCTCTATTTTGCCACTCATGTCGGATATTATGAGATCATTGACGGCATGGAAAGATTACCGGAGCAGCCGCCGGAGGGTTATAAACTGTATCCGGGCGGACATATTCTCTCCTACGATCTAAAAACGGGTGAATTTGAGGACCTGGCGATCGCCCCTGAAGGCGAAGGGCTGATTACCATGACCATGGATCCTAAGCGGGGACATATATATTTCATTACATGGCCCAAGGGATATTTTCTTCATTATGATATGGCAGAAGACAAGTTATACAACCTTGGTCAATTTTCTGGTAATGGCGAGGCCGGGACCCCGGGAGAGGATTACCGGGTCATCTGCCGCTCCATGTTTGTTGATCCAAGGGACGGTTCTGTTTATTTTTCGACTGCGACAGGCGATATTATGAGATATAACTATATTTCAAAATCAGTCCAGCAACTGGAAAATGTCAATATGAGGCTGGATTATTTTGGCAAATATGATCCAACCGGGCCGGGCAGCATGGGATATAACTGGCGAAGGATTGTATGGTACCCACAGGGAGAAGCGGCATATGGGGTACATGGGAATTCCGGGTATTTATTCAGATTTGATCCCGATGAGCCTAGAATCGAAATAGTGGAACGGATCACCTCGGAGCCATCACAAAGAAGCGGGATGTTTGATCAGTTCAGTTATGGTTACCTGGGATTTGAACTGGGTCAGGATAAACAGACGTTGTATTATCTGACCGGTGGACCGATTTATATTGATGGCAAGAGGCTGACAGGGAAGGAACAAATTGAGATGGGTGCTGCTAGGGGACTTGAAAACCTCCATTTTATCACCTACAATATACCGGATCAGAAATATATCGACCACGGTCCCATTTTCTATAAGGATGGTACAAGGCCAACCTACGTAAATTCAATTGCCATTGGGAAATATGGGAATGTATATACCCTTGGCCGGTTTGAGCATGAGGGAAAAATAATTGAAGACCTGGTAAAGATACCGGATCCGTTTTAAAGGTTTAACGCATACGGCTGACATCAAATCGTTTTCTTTCTGGGAAAAATTCAGATGTATTTAAACCGTACAACTGGATTAAGTAACTCATAATAAATAGTTTTTACCTGGGTCATATTTGATTTTTAGAGTCAATTTCCTTATCTTATAGGTATTCCGGCAAAATGCCAGATAATTTAAATATTCTGGAAGCGGAGTTTCAAGGATCTGTTATTCATGCATCTTATCTTAATAGCTCATTTTGAATAAATAAAATGATGATGGAAAAGCTTAAAATCTTTATTTTTCTGGTCTATCTGATTTGTAGTCCTGCTTGGCTTTTTTCACAACAAAAAGATTCTGTATTTGCTGTGATTTCAGATGTTTCAGGAAAAGTTTTCCTGAAAAAAGCCAAAAAAACTGAGCCACTGAAAGCTGTTTTCGGGATGCAGTTGATGCAAGGGGACCAGGTTTTAACACAAAAGAAATCAAAAGTAGAATTGCTATTCTCTGATGGTAACCTGATCAGTCTTGGATCAAACAGCAATATTACCATTTCCGGAAAACAGACAGACGTGCATGGCAAGAACATTGGTACGGGACTGGCGGGAAGTTTTTCAGACCTGGCCCTAAGAAGTGATAGTAAAGGTGAAATGGGGGTCCTGATTGACCTGAGATCCACTGAAACAGATCAAACAATCATCCCAATGTCTCCCTGTAACACCATGATTAAATCAAACCAACCGGTCCTTTCATGGGAGTCCACAAAACCAGCCGAGGAATATGTGGTAAGGGTTTACAATAACAATGGACTGGTATGGGAGAAGAAAACTTCAGAAACAAAAATAAAAATTACCGGAACAGCGTCTGTCCTGCATTTTGGAGAGTCATATTTCTGGAATGTCGAGGGTATAGACCTGATAGACTCATTCAGGTCGTCGAATCAAAAATTCACAATCCTATCACAGGATAAAATCCTGGAATTAGAATCTATGGAGGGAAAAATCAAGGATTTCTTTAGAGATGACCTTAGCAGTTCAAGCTTTCATTCAGTGCTGGGTGCATATTATGCAAAGATGGGCTTGCTCGAGGAAGCAATAAGGGAATTTGAAATGGTAAAGGAAGCCAATCCAGAATCTTCTCTCCCCCATGAGATCCTTGGCAAACTATACAGTGATGTTGGCAAGAAAGACCTTGCCATCATTGAATTGCAGGAGGCCTTGAAACTGGAAAAAGAGAAATAACCTTTCAGATAGTTTTTCAAAACTTACAAACGTGCTTTTTTTTAGGATGCCTGTTCAATCTGTTAGATTGAAAGGCTTTATCATATTTTTCTGCCTATTCCTGGTGATCATTCCCGGTTATGTCCAAACCGCTAAATCTCAGGCAATCAGGGATGATTTTGAAATAGAACTTATTACGGCTTGTGTCCAGGACAGCCAATCCCTTGTTAATTCAATGGTCAGTCAGCACAGATTGTGGGTTAAACCAGTGGTTGACCGGTTAATCAGTGATTTTATATCCCAAAAGCTTAAGGGTGATGAAACTGCCTCCAATCAAAGCAGGGAGGCTGCTATAAATATCTCGCAGTCCTTCCTGGATAATTACGGGGAGAAAAGTCTACAGATAGGTGTTGATTATTTGGATGTATGGTCGATAGAACAATTAAATATGAAATACCTGGCGGATAGCCTGTTTGCCCTTGGAACAGGCTTGCGGGGAGACAATCAACAGCATAAAAAAGCCATTGAGCATTATCAGCAGGCTTTGGAGATATATACCAACATTGGAGATAAGAGAGGAGAGGCCAATGTTATAGGTGGACTGGGATTTATTTACTGGTTCATCGACCATATGATTTGCCTTTCATATTATCAAAAAGCCTTAGAGGTAAGGCAAAAGATTGATGACAAACAATTGATAGGTGCAAGTCTCAACGGCATCGGATTGGTTTACCATTTCTATATATCAGATTATGAAAAGGCTATAGAATACTATGATAAAGCAGTCGTTGTTTGGAATGAAATCGAAGATTGGGCTGGCCTGGGAGAAACACTTACCTATTTGGCTTCAGTTTACGGAGAAATAGGTCAGCCAGAGCGGGCCATTCAATATTTTAAACAATCATATGAGATAAATAAAAAGATTGGGAATTATTATCGCATGGCAGAAGCAAGGCTTAATTCAGGCATCAATCTGCACCAGATTGGTAAATATCCTGAAGCACTCGAAGACCTTGAATCAGCCATTAAAATTTACAGGAGTATTGAAGATACCATTGGAATCGGGGATGTGTTAACCCAAATGGGATTCGTGTATGCCAGTATTGGGGATCATAATGGAGGGATTGAAAAATGCAAGGAGGCTTTGCAACTCATGCAGCAAGCTGATGATTTATGGGGAATGGCCGGTGTATACAATAATATGGGAATTATTTTGCAACATGCCGGAAGACCCGAAAGGGCTGTGCAATATTATGAAAATTCACTTAAAAGCTATGAAAAGCTTGAGGACAGGTCCAGTGAGCTAAATGTACTGAATAACCTAGGCACTGTTTATTTTGATCTTAAAAATTATGATCTGGCTGAAGAGTATCATACGAGGAGCCTGCAGCTCAGTCGTGAACTGCAGTCAAGAATTGTGGAAGTACAAAGCCTGATCAACCTGGCTAATGACCAGAACAGGCTTGGTAAGCTGGACGAATCTTTGTCAAATTATGAATCAGCCCTTCCCATAGCCAGGTCTCTCAACAATCCGGAGGCCCTATGGAAAACCCTGGTTGGGATCGCTGAAATCTATAAGTTGAAAGGGGATTATACCAGGGCCATCGAATACAATGAGGAAGGTTTTAAGATCATTGAAAAACTGCGTGTTGGCATGCAGCTCGAAGAATTTAAAACAAGCTATATGGCAAGGGAGCGATATGCATATGAGGATGTGATCAATATGCTTGCCGAACTGCATGAAGAAAATAAAAACAAAGGATTTGACCTGATTGCTTTTCAATATGCGCAGCGAAGCAAATCACGAGCCTTCATGGACCTGATGGCAGAATCCAGGGCCATGGCTGATGACAGCATAGATCTACTCCATCCCCAACCGGTCTCTCTGAAAGAGATTCAATCCTCCTGTCTGGAAAATAATACTGTTTTCCTGGAATACTCACTGGGAGATAGCAATTCCTATCTATGGGTCATCACCAGTGATGATCATAGCATGGTTCAACTTCCCGACCGGAAAACCCTGCAGGAACAGATCGAGACCATGAGATTCGCATTGCTTAATCCTGAACAGGATAATTATAGGTTTCTCACACAATCAGGTTATACATTATACACTCAATTAATCGAGCCAGCAGAGCAGTTTTTGTCAGAAAACGCTAATCTGGTTATACTGCCGGACGGGATATTGAACTATCTGCCATTTGAAGTTCTTATCACCCAGGAACAGGAAAAAAATAACAAAGCTTCTTACTCAGGTCTTCCATATCTGGTGAAAAAATATCCAATCAGTTATGGCCAGTCCTCAAGCATCTTAAGGAGTCTGGTTAATATGCAAAACAAGAAGGAAATAACCCAGAGAGCGAGTAAGAGCCTTATTGCTTTTGGTGATCCAGTTTATGAAAACATGGGATATGATCCCGATATATCCACCAGGGAAAGCTTCAGCCGCCTTGAGCACAGCGGCAAAGAAGTAGAGAAGATAGCAGGATTGTTCCAGGATGGATTTGCTGATATCTATTTAAGAATTGATGCCACTGAAGAAAATGTGAAAAGTGCTGGATTGCTGGATAGATTTAATTATGTACACTTTGCCACGCACGGACTTATCAATGAAGAAAATCCTGATTTGAGCAGCCTTGTACTTTCACTGAAAGGAAATTCCACAGAGGATGGCTTTCTGCAGGCAACCGAAATTTTTAACCTTGAATTGGATGCTGACCTGGTGGTATTGTCTGCCTGCCAGACCGGCCTTGGGAAAATGGTTCGTGGCGAGGGAATGATTGGTCTTACCCGGGCTTTTATGTACGCAGGTACCCCTTCCGTTCTGGTGAGTTTATGGAGTGTTTCAGATAGATCAACAGCAGTGCTCATGGAAAGGTTCTATGAGCATCTGCTTGAAAAGAACTTATCCAGAACTGAAGCATTACGCAGGACCCAGCTTTTAATGCTCCAGGATGAACAGTTTGCCCATCCTTTTTTCTGGGCACCTTTCGTGCTGATCGGAAAATGGAATTAAGCCTGTCGATTCAAATATTAATACCACTAATCATAATGATCTATGAAAACCCTTAAAAGAAATTCAGGTACCCTGGTTGGGTGCTTATCATGCTTTTTGCTGTTTTGGCCAACAGAGAGCAATGCCCAGCTAAAGGAAATGTCAGCGGAAGAACTGACACAGGAATCCACCGCCATATTGTATGGGAAATGCTCCAAGGTAAGTTGTGAATGGAATGCAACAAAGGACATTATCCTTACCCATGTTACGATCGTTCCGGAAGAATATGTAAAAGGCAATCTCGGTGCAGAAGCAATTCTTACCATTCCTGGCGGACGGGTCGGTGATATCGTTTACGAAGTCTCTGAAATGCCGGTATTCATAGAGGGTGAGGAGGTCTTTGCATTTGCCTGGAAGCATCCTTCAGGAAAGAATCTTGTCCTCGGCGGGCAACACGGAAAGCTCAAGATCGAAAAAGACAAACAGACTGGCAAAAGAATGGTAAATAAGAAAATCCTTGAGGAAGAGGGGGAGTCTGATTCGCTTGAGAAAGATTATAAAAGACCCCAAAAGTTCAGAAAGATATTGCTTGAAGACTATATAAGTGAAGTAAGGCAATACATGAATCAATGATCCGGCAGGTGAAAATCAACCAACAAAAACCCAAGTCATGAAAAGAATTAATCCATATAGACTTTTTTTAGTTACGCTTCTATCTGCCGCTCCCGGATTCTTGTTTTCACAACTGCCTACAGTAACAACCACTGCAGTCAGTGATATAACCAGCACAACTGCCACCTCTGGAGGCAATGTTACTGATGAAGGAGATACAGTTGTAAGCAGGCGGGGTGTCTGCTGGAGTACCACTCCCAATCCAACCATTGTGGCCAATGATACTACCTGGAATGGCAGTGGTTCCGGGAGTTTTACCAGTCTGATCGGTCCACTTATACCCAATACATCCTACTATGTCAGGGCTTATGCCGTCAATAATGAGGGTACAGCCTACGGTACCGAATATAGCTTTACAACCCTGCCAACACAGCGAGAACTGGACTCCCTAGTTCTGGTTGAACTATATAACAGCACCAACGGTACTGGATGGATCAATAATGATAACTGGCTTACCGGTAACTTGGACAGCTGGCATGGTATAACTGTTTCCGGTGACAGGGTTACAAGAATAGTCCTGCAAAAAAACAACCTGTCAGGGACAATCCCTTCAAACATCGGGAACCTGACTGGGTTGGAACATTTAGATTTTTGGACAAATGCTCTTCATGGTCCTATTCCATCCGAGATGGGAAACTTAGATAGCTTAACACGATTATATCTTAATTCCAACCAGCTGACAGGTCAAATACCCACAGAGATCACTAACCTGACCAACTTAAGATATTTGTATCTAAATGGTAATCAGCTTTCTGGCTCCATCCCAAATGAGATTGGAAACCTGGACAATTTAAATTATCTCTCACTCGGGCTCAATGCGCTTACCGGTCCAATTCCTCCCGAAATAGGGGACCTGACCAATTTATTGAACCTGAGTTTAGGCCCAAATCAACTCACAGGTACGATCCCCTCTGAAATAGGAAACCTTTCAAATCTAAGGATCCTTGTTCTTAAGGATAATTTACTTTCCGGTACCATCCCAGAACAAATCTGGGATCTTGATAGTCTGAGACAATTGCATGTTGGAATCAATCACCTCACAGGTAATATACCAACTAAAATTGGAAATCTGACAAACCTCTTATTGCTTCAACTGTATTCCAATCAATTTTCAGGTATCATACCAAGTACGATCGGGAATTTAACAAACTTGGCCTTATTGAATATCAGCGATAATAATTTTTCAGGATCGATCCCATTTGCAATTTCCAGTCTAGCAAATTTATCGTTTATTAATATCAGCGATAACCAATTTACCAGTTTGCCGGATTTGTCACCACTTACAAACCTCGATAGCCTATACATTCAGAACAACCAGTTTATTTTTTATGATATTGAACCCAACATGGGGGTCCCGAGCGAAAACTTTGTATACGCTCCCCAGTCCCCTATTCCAATTGTAAAGGACACCACCCTTTACCTGGCCTCAGAAATGATCATTTCCGTTTCAGCCGGTGGTGATAATTGTCAATACCAATGGTTTAAAGACTATAATCCCCAGGGTGGATTAACAGATGATAGCACCCGATTTATAAGCCCTGTGACCCTAACTGATGCAGGAGATTACTACTGTTGGGCTACCAATACGGCTGTCCCGGGACTCACCCTCTATTCAGATACTGCAACCCTTAAAGTGATCGGAGCAATCCTCGTCTCAAATACGGATGATTCAGGAAAAGGGAGCCTCCGGAATGCCATTGAATTCGCTAATGCCAATATTGGCAAGGACAGCATTTTATTTAACATTCCAGGATCGGGAATACGCTCAATTGAACCCGACTCCCCTCTACCCGACATTACTGACCCTGTGGTCATCGATGGGTA
>LJUP01000168.1 GCA_001303955.1 Bacteroides sp. SM23_62
GGATCACATCTCCCGGGACATAGGCATTGCCGTCCGGACGGTTATCGGTGGCGGGGATGATCCCGACAACGTGAAGGGGGACCTTATTGCAGGCCAGGGCATAGAGGGTGCCGGCCACGGCCGCGGCACCGGCCATATCGCATTTCATGTAATCCATGCTGTCATGGGTCGGTTTCAGGCTGAGTCCGCCGGTATCATATACCACTCCTTTGCCAACCAGGACAATGGGTTTATCGTTTTTTGGCTTTTCGGGTTTCCAGGTCAGGATGGAGAATGTAGGTGGATCTATGCTCCCCTTGTTTACGGCCAGCAATCCCCCCATCTTGAGGGATTCTATTTTCTTTTTGTGAAATGTCTCGACATGGAAACCTGCCTCCCTGCCCATCTCTTCAATTTCCTTCGATAATTTAACAGCAGTCAATGTTGAGAGGGGTTCATTCACCAGGTCACGTGTTTTGTAAACAGCCCTGCAAAGCTGATCCAGTTCTTTCACAGCCTGCTTGTTCTCTTTCACAAGGACTTTTATGATTTTGAGGGAATTATCCTTTTCTTCTTTCTTGTTCAGGTATTTATTGAACTGGTAACTGCTCAGTGCCAGGCCTTCAGCAAATGCAAGTAAATGGTCATTTTTTTTCTCAAGTCCGACAACGGTAACAGAGGAAAGTTTTCTGTCATTCACCAGATCTGCAATAATTTTTCCAGCCTTCCTGGTTTCTTCAAGGGACTGGTTGGGTTTTTTCTGGTCATCAATCAGGTGGACCAGGATCCAACGGGGATATTGATTGAAAACGAATTGTTTTTTCTTATTATCCAGGCAAAATTTCAGGTAATCTCTTTCCTGGTCGGACAAAAGCCATGGTTTTATCCTGGAGGTGGATTTTCCAACAAGGATAATGCTTTCTTTAGGGCCGGCCTTCTCTGTGGCAGTTATCTTCATTGTGCAAAGATAACCTTTTTATACGATTCTAATCCACTGTATCGAAGGTGTAGAGTATGGCTTCAAGCTCCCTGACATAAAGCCGTTTATCCAGGCTGGGAGCATACACGAAGCCTTCGACCGTGACCACCCTGTTCCTTGGCTGATCGAGTATGGTATGACTGATGAAGGGTCCCCCCATAAAGGCTTTCTCAAGCCTCCATAGTCCCCGCAGTTCAGCCATGTATACTCCATTCTTCACATTTTCGGTGAAGATAACAGGGTACTGGGTCTCTGTTTTCATATAAGACCCTTCTACCGGTCCGGGTACATATCTCCGGACAAATTCATTGCGCTTGTTGACCAGGTAATCCAAGGTAAAAGTATTGGTGTCTGTATAGGGATAGTAATAGATGAATACCCCCTGTGACATGTCTGCCACTTCATGCGTCAGCCAGACAAAATCCTCAGCATCAACGCCAACATCATAACCGGCCGGTACGGAGATAGAAACCTGGTGCTGCTGTTTGAGCATTTCATCAATTCCTTTGGCCTTGTTTTTCCTGTAATTCTCAATGGTCCGGTTTCGTTCATCAACCTCGAGAAGGTTTCTCAGCTTATCACTGTTCTCATTAAGATAGGCAATCATGGTGGAATCATTGGGACCAACAATCTTGATCAGTAATTGGGGATGGGCCCAGACATTGCGTTGCACGACTATCCTGGGTTCATTATACTGGCTGGAAATATCCGTAAGGATAATATTTCTGTGGTTCTTGAAAATCCTGTTAAATCCATCTGACGGGATATGCACCAGGGTATAGCTGGGTTCATCGACAGGCAGGGCCTCTACCGGCACATTGCAAAAATCGGCAAAGAATTGTCCAAGGTCAGATTCCCACAAATACGGGTCGATGACCAGGATGATCTCACCAGGTTTTCCGGTAACCATAGGAAGCAAGCCTTTTCTTTCCTGTTTCTTGCAACCAGTGATCAAAATAACAAAAATCAGGGATAGGAGAAATATGGATCTTCGCATAACAGGGAGTTTAATGTACATGATAATCAGCTCATAGCACACAAAATTCAAGCCAAAGTATTGAATTTTTCAAGCATATATTTTGAGAAGTTCAGCAGTTCGGGTTCCTCGAATGACCCGGTCATCACCTGCACACCAAAAGGCATTCCGTTTGAATGCATGCCCAGCGGCAGGGATATTGCCGGGATCCCGGCCAGGTTCGCATGGATGGTGAAAATATCTTCCAGGTAAAGGGCAACAGGGTCATCACCCATGGTTCCCAGCCCGAAGGCAGTCCGGGGCGTGGTCGGAAGCAGGATCAGGGGGTAGGAAGCAAGGATCTCCATGGTCTTGTCCCTGATCAGCCTGCGGACTTTCTGGGCTTTCCCGTAATAGGCATCATAATACCCGGCACTGAGCACGAATGTGCCCGTCATGATCCTTCTCTTGACTTCTGTTCCAAAACCTTCACTCCTTGACCTGACATAAATGCTTCTTGTATCACTGGCTTCATCTGTCCTGTGACCGAAATGGATGCCATCATACCGGGCCAGGTTGGAAGAAGCCTCTGCCATGGCCATTACATAATAGGCAGGGACCAGGGTGTCAAGGTAGGGAAAGGAGGCAGGATCAACCTGGTAACCCTCTTCCCTGAGACCTTCAATGATGGTGATCATCTGTTCCCTGATCTCCCCGTCTAGCCCGGGATGATCCAGTGGTTCCTGCAGGTAAGCGATACATTTTGCCCCAGGGGCTGTTAACCTGGAGTAATCCGTGATCCGTTGATCCGATGCGGTACTGTCATATGCATCCGGACCGGCGATCACTTCCAGGATCAGGGCTGCATCTTCTATATTCCAGGTAATGGGACCAATCTGGTCAAACGAAGAACCATAGGCAATGAGCCCGTACCTGCTCACCCTTCCGTAGGTAGGCTTTAATCCCACCAGTCCACAAAAAGAAGCAGGCTGCCTGATGGACCCTCCTGTATCGGACCCAATGGCTGCCAGGCAGAGATCAGCTGCCACGGCTGCTGCAGACCCGCCGGATGATCCGCCGGGGACCTTCCCCGTATCAAGCGGATTCAGTACGGGTCCGTGTACGGATGTTTCATTGGTACCCCCCATGGCAAATTCATCACAGCCGGTACGTCCAATGATGATGGCATCTTCCCCGATCAGCCGGTCCACTACCGTGGCATTATACACCGACCGGTAGTTTTGAAGCGATTTCGATGCTGCGGAGACTATATGCCCTTTATAACATATATTGTCCTTAAGACCAATCACCATCCCCGCAAGTTTCCCTGCCGTGCCATTAATCATTTTATCCTGGATCAGCCTTGCGCTGTCCAGTGCTTCTTTACCAAATACTTCAACAAAAGCATTCAGGTTTATTCGCTCATCTATTCTTTGCAGATATGATTCAACCAAAGACGGTAGATCAAGTTCCTGCCTGTTGATAGCCTCCCGGATTTCATGCAGTGATCTGTAAGGTAGCATTTTTGGACATAAAAAAACCTGCCATCTTCAATTCTGAAGGAATGAATGACAGGTAAGAGTGACTGATGTAAAATAAATCTATTCCTTTTCGATCTCGTTTTCAGTTTCTCCTTCAGCCGCTTTTTCGTCTTTGGTGGCTTTCTTGAATTCCTTCATGCCCTGACCCAGACCTCTCATCAGTTCAGGAATCTTTCTTCCTCCAAACAGCAGCAGTACCACCATGACGATCAGTACAACCTGCCATGGACCCGGTATCCCAAGAATAATTAATAGTTCCATTATCTTCATTTTTTACTTCGACCATACAAATGTAGTAATAATATCTATTTCCGGAACAATTGTACCACATCATTACCGTTGGCATAGAGCAACAGTGACAGCAGGATCAGCATTCCGGCGATCTGCGCATATTCCATGAATTTATCCCCGGGTTTCCTGCCACTGACGATCTCATACAACAGGAACATCACATGTCCCCCGTCCAGCGCAGGAATGGGCAGGAGGTTCATAATGGCAAGGATGATGGATAGCAGCGCGGTCATTTCCCAGAAAGTCTCCCAATTCCATTCTTTCGGAAAAAAGCTGCCGATTTTGATAAATCCCCCAAGGGATTCATAAGCCTTTGTCTTTGGCGTGAAGATCAACTTAAGCTGTTTCAGATAGCTGATGGCATTGCCAAGGCCTTTACTGATCCCGGCAGGAATGGCCTGCAGAAAGGAATACTCGACCTTCACCAGGTCAAAAAACCGGCTCAGGTCCCCGACCGGCCAGACACCGATCTTTCCGTCATCCGTAGCTTTGAATGTATAGGTGATCTTTTCACTGCCCCTGAGTACCGCAACGGCTACCTCCTGACCCTTCAAATCGCTCATTTTGGTCCGGAACTGATCAAAGAATTCTATCTCGGTTTCGTTGAGGGCGACAATCTTGTCATCCAACATTATACCTGCTTCCCGGGCAGGGGATTCCTTGCTGAAATCATACACGATAAAAGGAATACGCGTGGTAATAAAACTTTCACTTTTCAGCAGGGGTGCCAGATGCTCCTCCAGAATGGGGATATCAACCAGCTGCCCGTCCCGTTCAACCTGTATGGAGCTGGCGCTGTTCACTACAATATCATGGAAAATCTTATTGAAATTCTCTATCTCCTCATGATCAACTGAAATTATCTTATCCCCGTTCCGGAGACCGATGTCAAGGGCGACTGAATCGCACAGGATCCCGTATTTCACATTTTTGGTAGGCAGATACTGTTCCCCCCAGACATACAGGGTGGTGGAATAGATAACAAGCGCCAGCAGGAAATTGACCAGGACACCGCCCACCATGATCAGCAGGCGCTGGTATGCGGGCTTGGACCGAAATTCCCAAGGTTGTGGCGGCTTTTTCATCTGTTCCTTGTCCATTGATTCATCGATCATGCCGGAAATTTTCACGTACCCTCCCAATGGCAGCCAGCCAATACCATATTCAGTGTCACCTATTTTCTTTTTGAACAGGGAAAACCAGGGATTGAAGAAAATATAGAATTTTTCCACCCGGGTCCTGAACAACTTGGCGAAGGCAAAGTGCCCCAACTCATGCAGGAAAACCAGGATGGATAAACTCAAAAGGAACTGTGCAATCTGTATTATTACGTTCATTCTTTCAATTGTAAAATCCAGGCAAAATTATCATAAAAGATAACTTCCGGCAATTTTTCTTGCCTCAGAATCGGTTTCCACGTAATCGTTCAGATCCGGAGTGGCAATATATGCGACGGAATTCATTGTTTCTTCAATGACACCTGGCATGTCGAAAAAATCCAGCCTGCCCTCAAGGAAGGCATTGACAGCCACTTCGTTGGCCGCATTCATTACGCATGGCATATTCCCCCCTATTTCAAGGGCCCGGTATGCCAGTGTCAGGTTGGGAAAAATTTCCAGGTCGGGGGCATGAAAAGTCAGGTTTGGATACTCGGAGAAGGAAAATCTTTCCAGGTCAGATCTCAGGCGTTTCGGGAACCCCAATGCATACTGAATGGGCAATTTCATATCGGGGATCCCAAGCTGGGCTTTCAGGGATCCATCTTCGAACTGTACCAGGGAGTGAATGACGGATTGCGGATGGATGATCACCTCGATCTGCTCGGGTTTCAGTCCAAACAACCATTTGGCCTCGATTACCTCCAGGCCCTTATTCATCAGGGATGCCGAATCGATGGTGACTTTATCTCCCATGCACCAGTTCGGATGTTGCAGGGCTTCATCCCGTGTGACTTTCTTGAGGTAAGCCTGGTCCTTACCAAGGAATGGTCCGCCAGATGCCGTCAGGATAACCTTTTCGATCGGATTCATCTCTTCCCCGACAATACATTGAAAAATGGCGGAATGTTCTGAATCTACAGGATAAATATTAACGCTGTTCTCAATGGCCGATTTTGTGACCAGTTCACCGCCTACCACCAGTGTTTCCTTATTGGCCAGGGCAATATCCTTTCCGGCCCGGATCGCCCTCAGGGTAGGCCGGAGCCCTGAAAATCCCACCAGTGCTGACATAATTATATCAACCGAATCCATTTCGACGATTTGCTCCAGCGCATCTACTCCTGCATACACTTTTACCGGCAGGTCAGAGAGTTTTTGGGAGACATAATCGTATTTATCCTCGTTGGCGATAACCACATGGTTTGGAAGGAATTTTCTGGATTGTGCTATAAGTACATCAGCATTATTGCGTGCGGTCAGGATTTCCAGTTTAAAATGATCCGGATTTTTATCAATAACCTCCAGGGTCTGGGTTCCGATCGATCCGGTTGATCCAAGGATGGCTACGTGTTTATGCATTTAGAAGACGATATAGGATTGCGGATCGATGGGGGTTCCGTTGTGCCATAACTCAAAATGCAAATGTGGACCCGTGGTAAGTTCACCTGAATTCCCGATGATGGCGATGGCATCACCTGCCTTTACAATATTTCCTGATTTCTTCAGGAGTTCAGAATTGTGCTTATAGACAGAAATCAGGTTATTTTCATGCTGGATATGAATTACATAACCAGTCTCAACAGTCCACGCGTCCATGATGACAGTTCCATCCAGTGTGGCCTTGACCACCTCATTGGGCGCGGCTACTATATCTGTCCCGAAATGGTTCTCAATGGCGTTAAAAGGCAGGGTTACCAGTCCCCTGAGAGGGGCAAAAAAATGAATGCCGGCCAGGTCAGTCGGACTGCGTTGGTTGGACATTACCAGCAGATTGTATTGCTCTTCCTGCTCTATCTGCATCCTTAGCAGTGAGTCCTCTAAAGATTTGGAAAATTCGATGGAAGCGGTTTCCATGGTTGAATCGCTGATGTTAACCGGATTAACCGGCTCCTCGCCTGCTACCAGTGCCCGGATATTCTGAAAATACTGATCCCGCATCCTGATCTCGTTTTCCAGTGAGTCGAGCCGCACAGCATTCATATGTATGGTCCTGCGCAGGTTTTCATCCGGATAACCGGGTATCAATTGCCGTATACCGGTAAAAGCCACCAGTGCAAATATGCCCACCACGATCAGGACAATAAGACTGGCCGTCAGGATCATGATATTGAACCGTGTAAGCCGGATGTACCAGATCTCCTCAAAGGAACTGTCATTGTAAATGATCAGTCTGAATTTATCCCGTAGTCTCTCGGCTAAGGATTTTTTTTGTAGCTCGCCCATGGTTTAGCCTGTCAGAAAGCATACAAAGATCAGAAAGCACACAAAGTTAATAAATAGTATCAATTGAATATGAAACAGGATGAATTGAATATTGATTACGATTCCTTAAATTTAGACTGACAGAATGAACAATAACCAATCCAGTATATCATGAGCAACAAAGCCATGCATTTTACCCGCAGGGATTTTCTGAGAACTTCTGCGGTAGCGGCAGCAGGACTTTCAGCTGTCCCTTATATATCCTGTTCCGGCAGCACAGTGCCTGCCCCGTTGACCAGGAGTTTCGGCAAACTGAATTTTGATGTGACCACCCTGGGACTCGGTGGACAGGCTTCACTCCAGTGGACATCCCCAACCGAAGATCCTGTTGAGATCATCCTGAAAGCATTCAAACTGGGTGTGAATTATTTTGATACATCTAATTATTACGGTCCGAGCCAGACGAATTTCGGAAGGGCTTTCAGAAGGCTTAAGCTGATACCCGGACAACCCGGCTACAATGAGAAACTGCGAAAGTCTATTTTCCTGACATCTAAAACCGGACTGAGATGGGGAAAGGGAGGCTATCCCGTGGACGGGGTATACAGCGGTACCAACGGAACCATGCCGGCGCATACCCTCTATGATGTAAATCGTACCCTGAGCCAGATCTTCGGGGATGGGACAGGGGCCTACCCGGAAGGGGCCTATCTTGATATGGTCCTGATCCATAATTTCCAGCGTGAAAACGAGATAGAAGTATGTTTCAAAGGTATTGAAGACACGAATCCGGATATGGAACATATCGGCGCACTGGCAGCCCTCAGGGATGTCAGGGACGGGACAAACCTGACGGGTCTGAATCCCGATCATAAAAAGCTGATCAGACACATAGGATTCTCAGGCCATTATTCCTCTCCCAACATGATCAAGATGATCCAGCGCGACACCTATGATCTCTTCGACGGAATGCTGGTAGCCATCAATGCCAACGATAAGCTTAACCTGAACATGCAGCACAATGTGATCCCGGTTGCCGCTGCCAAGAATATGGGGATCATTGCCATGAAGGTTTTCGCCGATGGAGCCATGTACAGCAAACCTGCTGACTGGTCCAGGACCTCAGAGCATGTCGTTCGTACAGTGGGCAGTGAACAGCTGCCCAGCCAGCCGCTCATACAATATGCCCTCACCACCCCGGGGATCCATACAGCCATCATCGGGATAGGACATGTTGATGATGATCCGGCCAAATGCCAGCTTCACCAGAATTACCTGTCTGCCCAGGTTGAGCCCGGCGGACTCGGGGAAGGTGACCGCAAAGAAATTGAGCAGATGGCGCTGGCGGTAAAGGAAGGCAAAACCAACTATTTCCAGGTAAGTGAAGGTGGTTTGACTCCCCCGGGCACACCGGAAATCAAGCAGGAAATAATGGGTGATGAGCGGGTGGTGACACTGGCATGGCATACAGCCATTGCCGGGAATGAACCTGTCAGGGGCTATGAAATATGGCGCGACGGGGAGAAGGCAGGTGAATTGCCCCACCAGCCCCAGACAGGCACTGCTCCCTTCCAATTTGAAGACAAACCGGGCAACCGGTCGGCACACACTTACCAAATAATCACCGTGGATGCAGCAGGCAATCTAGCAGCGTCCGAAGAGATTACCGTTCGATCTGTATAACCGGCACAAATCATTTCATCATTACCACAGCACGGCACATGACGCACTGGGTGTTTATAAAAAAGAAGCCAGGGTACAGTTCGGTAGTGAAAATGGTCTCATTCGGGCAGTAGCATCCGGAGATGTTGTTATCATACTAGCCGGGGTAGCCCACAAGGACATCAATTCAAGCAATGATTTCAGGGTCGTCGGAGCCTACCCTGCCGGCCAGTCCTGGGACATGAATTATGGAAAACAAGCAAAAAGGCCTGCAGCAGACAAGCATATGGACAACGTTCCGGATCCGAAAACCGACCCGGTTTATGGGAGCAAAAATCTCCTGCTTTTGTTATGGGTTACCTGATCCTGTATTGACCCGGAATGAAAATACATCGGGCCGGTTATAATGACCGGCTACATCGAATTCATATTTGCCCCTGACCAACTCTTCCAGGTCGAGATCGGCATACAATATGCCCTCCTCATCAATGATAGGACCTGAAAGGACTTTACCGCCTGGCCCAATAATTACACTTCCGCCGGCACAGGGAATGGTGTCAGGATCTGTTATCAGGGATAGGATATCATCAGGATATGCATCCTGTTTGATCAACTGGTTGCATCCCAGCACATAACACCTGCCTTCCACAGCGATGTGCTGAAGGGTGATCTGCCAGCTGTCCCGGCAATCCGCAGTAGGGGCCAGGTAGATCTGCACCCCTTGCTGGTACATGGCCATCCTCGCCAGGGGCATATAGTTCTCCCAGCAAATGAGTCCGCCATAAATCCCAAATCCGTTATCAAAAACCGGCAGGGTTGAACCATCTCCTTCCCCCCAGATCAGTCGTTCCGAACCCGTAGGTTTGAGTTTCCTGTGTTTGCCAAGGAATTTTCCGTCTGAGCTGAAATATAAAATGCTGCAATACAATGTTCCACCCTTATCTTCCTTTTCAACCACCCCGACAGCCAGATCTGCCTTCAATTCCCGGGCCATCTCCTGTAATTCCCTGAACCTGTCATCTCCAACAGCCAAGGCATTTCTGTAATACCTGGCGTATAATTCCCTGCCCTCCTGTGAGCGGCTTCCTACCACAGACCCGAAGGTCAGTCCCCTGGGATACCCGGGCAGAAATGCCTCTGGAAACAAAACCAGATCAGGTGACTCGGCCTTGATCCCTGTGAGCAGGTCCCACATTTTTGCAATGGTTTTATCCATCTCAAATAGAAAGGGCTGTGCCTGGACAACGGCGACTTTTGCATGCTTCATTTGCTAAAAATCAGTTAATTAAATAATAACTGAAACCAATGAAAATAAGGAATTATATGAACGCTGCACAAAAATTACCATCAAATCCGGATTTTCACCCACGATAATTCAGGGTATTTCGACATTAAGTAATAGATACTATTGGGATTAATATCCAGCATTTGATTAGAATCTGATAAGTCCCTATCCAGGGAATTGCCTGGTATGCAAAATAAAACCAATTAAGCATATGATAAAATATGCGAGACCTGAGGTCCAGCTAGAAAATGGTTATTTAAAGGGGAAAAGAGTAATCTGGATCAGGTTTAAATACAATCCGAATTTGATCCGAATCCTCGGGAAAGTTCAACATTGCAGGTGGAATTATGTGAAAAAGGCATGGTATATACCAGTCAAGTATTTTGACCAGGATGATTTTTTAAAGAAAATCTCCAATAAAGCAAAGATTAATATGACAAGGATCACCATGACAAAGATTAGCAATCCATACGTACAAAGACCAGCAGAAACACAACCCCTCAAATTGCCGGATGGTTTCCTTGATCTGCTGCAACAGAAAAGGTACAGCATGAGTACCATTAAAATCTATTCCTCATATTTCAGCCAGTTTCAGGAATATTTTGCGAATTATGATCTTAAACAAATTTCGACAGATCAGATAAATTCCTACATCGTGGAGCTGATTAACAATATTGGTATTTCTGCAAGCCAGCAAAACCAAAGAATCAATGCAATTAAATTCTATTATGAAAAAGTGTTGGGTAGAACAAAAGCCTATTATAATGTGGAACGGCCAAAAAAAGAAAGGAAACTACCCACAGTACTAAGTAAACATGAAGTAAACTTACTTCTCAATATCACAGGTAATTTAAAGCATAAATGTATTCTTACTACAATTTATTCATCCGGGCTTAGACGTAGTGAACTGATTAATCTGAAAGTAGAAGATATAGATTCAACAAGAAGACTCATCAGGATAACAGGAGCAAAAGGAAAGAAAGATAGACATACACTACTATCTGAGAAACTGATTTTGCTGTTACGTGAATACTACAAAGCCTACAGGCCCAAAGTTTGGCTATTTGAAGGTCAGAAAGGTGGTAAATACAGCACAACAAGTGTGGCCAAGATTGTAAGATCAGCAGTTATTAAGGCTGGCATTCAAAAACATGTTACGCCACATTGTCTGCGGCATAGCTTTGCAACACATTTATTGGAACAAGGAACTAACCTGAGATACATACAGGAAATCCTGGGGCATGAAGATCCGAAAACCACTCAAATATATACCCGCGTCGCTACAAATGAACTCAGTAAAATCAGGAGTCCATTAGATGATTTTGATTAAATTTATGAGTTGATTAATCCCTAATCTTTTCAGATTGTAAATGCACTTTCAAAAGCAGACATAATTGAAATAAACACACTAAGTAAATATACACAAACGTTAGAAAGTATAAGCTGAAACGAGAATATAGGCACCCTGGTCTCAAGGTTAGGAACAAATATTCAACTACTGCTCTCCGAACAATTTGCCCCCAATAATC
>LJUP01000169.1 GCA_001303955.1 Bacteroides sp. SM23_62
TAAGAGCGGAACGAGGAAAAGCAGCATTCTTGGCATGGTTCGGACGGGATCAATTTTCCGTAAATATAACTATCCCAGGCATTTTTCCAACAGTTGTTCAATGCGGGAACAAACATCCCTGATCTGTTCCGGGGTTATGATCAGCGGAGGCGTGATCCTGAAAGCAGTATTATGGAAGATAAACCAATCGGTTATAATGCCATCATCCTTTGCCAGTGATATCAGCTTTTGCACCTTGTCGGCCGATCCCAGCTCCACCGCCAGCAGCAGTCCCATCCCCCGGATTTCTATGATGGCCGGATGTTTCAGATGATCCCGGAACAGTCTTTCCTTCCCTGGCACATCAAAGATCAGGTCTTCACGAAGCAACACCTCAAGGCTTGCCAGTCCCGCCGCACAGCTCACTGGATGACCCCCGAAAGTGGTGATATGTCCCAATGCCGGATTGTTCTTGAAGACGGACATGATCCCGGAACTTGAAATGAAACCGCCAAGTGGCATGCCGCCGCCGAAACCTTTGGCCAGCAAAAGTATATCGGGTATGGTTTCCCAGTGCTGAAAGGCGAACATGGAGCCCGTACGTCCCATCCCCGTCTGGATCTCATCAAAGATCAGCAATGCACCTGCCCGGTCACACCTGTCACGGATCTCATGCAGGAATCCATCCAGCGGCAATATGATCCCTCCTTCCCCCTGGATGGGTTCGACGATCACACAGGCGGTATGCTGATCGATCTGGTCGAGTCCGGCAAAATCATTGAAATCAAGGAAGGTAGTCCCCGGTATCAAAGGCCTGAACGCATTTTTAAAAGATTCATCCCCCATTACACTGAGGGCGCCCCCCGTACTGCCATGATAGGCTTTGTTGAAAGCGATGGTCTTGAACCGCCCGGTGTATCGTTTGGCCAGCTTCAATGCACCTTCAACGGCCTCACTTCCGGAATTGACAAAATAGGTACAGTTCAGTTCCGGAGGCAGGATCTCATTCAGAAGTGCTGCCAGTCTTACCTGGGGGGACTGGATATATTCACCATAGACCATCAGATGCATATACCTGTCAACCTGATCTTTGACAGCCCTCACAATGGCTGGATGCCGGTGCCCCAGGTTGCTGACAGACACCCCTGAGATCAGGTCAACATAAGGATTTTCATCGGAATCATATAAGAATATCCCATCCGCATGGGAAATCTCCAGTAAATATGGAAAATCAGAGGTCTGGGCTATGTGTTGCAGGAAGATTTGCCGGTTGGTCAGCATTATTTGACCATCAGGTTGATATCACCCATAAGGTTATCCTTGTATGACTTCCCTATGGGAATGGATTTGTTCCCGTCATGTACACGTACGATTACGGAATTATCCTCGATTACATCTATACTGCTCGTGTTCACAATATAAGATCTGTGTACCCGGGTAAACTTGTCTGAAGGCAGTTTCTGTTCAATGGCCTTCATGGTGAAGTGAATGGTGTACTTCTCGTCGAAAGTATTGAAGATCACGTAGTTTTCCAGGGCTTCAATCCAGAGGATATCATCATATTTCAACCTGACCAGGGTAGAATTCTTCTTGATGAAAATTTCATCCTTGCCCATTTTACCAATTCCGTCTTTCATCTGGGCACGTTTACGGACACGCTCGATGGCCTTGTAAAACCTGGCATAGGTGATCGGCTTTACCAGATAGTCGGTCACCTCATAATTGAATGCTTCAACCGCATATTTCTCCTTGGATGAGATGATGATCACCTGTGGCCTCTCCTGGAGTGATTCCAGGAATTCTATACCGGTCATGAGTGGCAGTTCGATATCCAGGAAGATCAGCTGGATATCCTCGTCGGTGCTTACAGCGTTGATTGCATCCACTGCACTATGAAAGGTATATAATAAATTCAGATCTGAGGTTTTGCCTACAAATTCCTGAATAATCCGGGCGGACAATTTATCGTCCTCAATAATAATGCAGTTCATCCTTTTTCTCGTTTATCACACAAAATTACTAATTTATCACTCGCACCATCCCATTCATCAAAGATATGAAAATTATATATACGTAAAACATCGCAAAAGGATATAGAGACGACTACTTTTTTAGTTACCAATTTATTCCCCGGATGCGAGTTTCTCCCATCCCCTGATCGATTTTTTTAGCCAATCCAACAGTTGTTCCTCCCTTTCTGCTTGCGATAATCCCCAGGAAAGATCGGACTGATGAAGTCCCACGGTCAATTGATGAAGTATGATGGCTGCCGAGACCGAGATATTGAAGCTTTCGGTAAATCCATATATGGGGATCTTCAGGTATTCATCTGCCTGGTCCAGCACATGATCTGTCAGTCCGGTCAGTTCTGTCCCGAAAAACAGGGCAAATTTCCCTGCATGAAGATTAAAATCGTGCAACGAAACAGCTTTTTCATTCAACGTTGTGGCTATAATCCTGTATCCCTGGTCCCTTAATTCCCGGATTGCTAAATCGGTATTGTAATCCAGCCTGTTGTATTTTTTCAGGTTAAGCCATTTTGTAGCCCCCAGTACCACATCCGGGTTAATGTTATAGGTATTTCGATTTTCAATGATGTGTACATCCTGGATCCCGAAACATTCACAGGTCCTCAGGACCGCGCTGGCATTATGGGACTGATATATATCTTCGAGCACGACAGTGATATAGCGGGTCCTGTAATCCAGCACCCGGTCAAAAATTTCCCTGCGGTGCCAGGTGATAAAGCCTGATAATTCCTCTATTATTTTCTTACGGCTTTGAACCATGCAGATGATTAAAAAAAAAGGAGCACAATCGCGCTCCTTCCAAGGTCAATTTATTATTTTTTCTCTATACAGCACCTGATAGGTCAGCTCCAGCCTTGAACTTAACAACTTTCTTGGCGGCGATGGTGATGGGCTTGCCGGTCTGGGGATTTCTGCCAGTCCTGGCATTTCTTTTAGAAACGGCGAAGGAACCAAAGCCTACCAAAGCAACCCTGTCTCCCTTTTTAAGTGCGCTTGTCGTTGTCTTAACGAAAGCATCCAAAGCTCTTTTTGCATCAGCCTTAGTTAAGTTGGCCTCGCTGGCGATAGCATCAATAAGTTGTGCCTTGTTCATAATAATAAAATTTTAGGGTTAGTAATTTACTGAAACACTTAAATCACCTACAAATATAGACTATTTCTTATCTTAACCAAGTTTCAGCCGTAAAAAATCCCGGAAATGTTAATAAAATCGGGCATTTTGTTAACTAACCCCACTGATTTCCCCTGAATATGGTGCTTCCAGCGTAACCGGGGTCGAATTTTCAGGCCTTTGAAGACCATTTAACAAATATGTCTTATTTTTGCGCCAACGGAGAAATGGCAGAGTGGTCGAATGCGGCGGTCTTGAAAACCGTTGTCCGTCTACGCGGACCGGGGGTTCGAATCCCTCTTTCTCCGCAAACCATCATACAGCCGCACCTTTAGGGTGCGGTTTTTTTGTGGGCCTGGGTACCGTTGAAAACTTGTTTTCATAAGGCATTCAGGCTCATAAAAAAAGGTGCACGGAGTAATTGTATGATGGTTTGCCGGGGCCTCCTGACAGGGATCACGAGTCGCAAAGCGACGAGTAATCCCTGAATGGGATCACGACGAGCGCAGCGAGGAGTAATCCCCTCGTAATAAAACCGCATGGCCGTAATTAGAAGCTGGATCTGTAGGGGTATTCACCAGGTAACTGGTTAGGTTAGCAGTAGCCATCAGGCTCCTGGAGCAGTCCCCTATAGTATCCAAAGCTTGTATCCTCCAGGTCATATCCGCCAGCGCACATGTCATATTTTGTATGAAGCGGATTGAGGAGCCGGAGGTATACGGCCATGCGGAAAATCTTCGCCGAACTTTTCTAAAGAACCTACTTGCATTATATGTTCAATTGCGAAGAGTTTTTTTACATAGATTAATACTTCATATGGATCATTACTAGACCGTTCGCCACCTGTGATCCATATCTTTCCGCTCCGGAACCCCAGAGCAATTTCACTGATTTAACTTCTCCCGGATGCAGAAAATCAATGATGGGAACGATCATCTCATCCAGGATAAATATGGCAGTACCTATATTTCCTGACAATCCACCGGCACCAATCCTTTATTAGCTGCAGCTATTAACAACTGAAATATCCAGCATATGGATATTCCTCAGCAAGTTACTATCCCTGAAAGGGGAAAGTCTATCAGAAAAGTCGCATTGTTAACAAGAAATGATGCAAATGGGAGATTCTTAAACGCACTGTCTTGTGATGTACTGGGATGGATTCATTCCATACAGCTCATTGAAGCATCTCGCAAAATAGGACGGATTGTTGAAACCAACCTGGTACATAACCTGGGCGACGTTTCTATGTCCGCCTTGAAATAAGATGGCTGCTCTTCTCAACCTGAGATGGCGCAATAATTCTTTTGGGGAAAAGCTGGTTATTGCCAGAATTTTTCTGAAAACCTGAGACCGGCTGAGGTGCAGCTCACCAGCCAATTGCTCTATGGTATATTCAGGCTCGTCAATATGATCGTTCAAAACATCATGTACCTTCATGAAAAACTGGTTTTCTGGAGGTACTTCTTTGCCAGTAAGATCTGAAATAAAATCTTTTCTGAATTTTTCCCTCAGCCTTTTCCGCTGCTCGAGCAGGTTCTTTATTCGAACCTTTAATTCCTCCTGGTCAAAGGGTTTGATGAGATAATCATCAGCCCCGGTCTCCAATCCCTCCAGCCTACTATCCCGGTCTGCTTTTGCCGTTAACATGATAACCGGAATGTGATTTGTCCTTTCATCAGATTTAAGCTGTTTGCTCATCTCCATTCCATCCATCTTCGACATCATCACATCGCTGATGATAAGATCGGGAATGCATTCAACTGCTTTGTCCAGTCCTGTTTTTCCATTTATTGCCGTAAGTATGCTATAATTATTTCCCAGATTCTGGGATAGATAACTCATTAAATCAACATTGTCTTCAACAATCAGGACGATCGGCCTATTATCTGCAGTTTCCCTGACAAACTCTTCCTCGACATCAAGAATTTCTGATCCCTGCTGATCAAGGACCGCTATACCTGATTCAGCTTCAATGTCCTGTGAAGACGATATGGCTGCCCTTTCTTCCTCCGTAAACAAATCCTTCGAAACAGGCAGTTTTACCGTGAAGGTACTGCCCTTGCCCTCCTGGCTGTCAACGCTGATCTCTCCCCTGTAAAGATCCACCAACTCTTTGGTCAGGGCCAGGCCCAATCCTGTCCCTTCAGCAATCCGTGCATCTGAATCACTCACCTGGTAAAACCGGTCGAATACCCTGTCCAGATTTTCCCTGGAAATGCCCCTGCCGGTATCCGCTACTTCAATGATAGCGTAAATTGGAATATTATCCTGTGAAGCTGTAACATATTCTAAGCTGACATGGATTTTACCACCATCTGGGGTGAATTTAAATGCATTGGAGATCAGATTGGTAAGGATCTTTTCCACCTTGTCACTGTCGAAGAACCAGGATCTGATTGATCAGATCCTGTAGTCTTACCGTATTCTTTTTCATGAAGTGAAGTAATTCCCGAGCCTTCTCAGACAGACCCGGGAGCTCCCTTTTCAGTTCTTCAATAGGTCCCTGAATCAGTGTCAGCGGCGTCCTGAACTCATGTGATATGTTGGCGAAAAAACGGGATTTCATCTGGTCCAGCTCCTGCATCTTATTGACTTCCAACTCCTTGATCCTGAGGTCAGCCTTGATCTTTTCCCTTTTGAGTAAAAATCCCCTGTACCAGCGCACCAGAAGCAACAGAATAAAACCGTAGATCATATAAGCCCACCATTTTAACCAAAAGGGCGGTAATATTCTAAATGTATATTCAAATGCTTCGCTCCATTTTTTTGCCGCTCCCATGGCACGTACCTTGAAAGTAAACCTGCCATGCGGCATGTTACGGTACACTGCATTGGCTTCAGCTGTGGGGGCGGTCCATTTTTCATCCAAACCCTCCATTATATAGCTGTATTGGAGTTTTTGAGCTGCAGACCAGTCTATTGCTGCAAAATAAAAGGTAAGGTTGTTTCTGTTGTGAGGCAGTTCCAGGTTTAAAGGGTAGTTATAGAATCTGGGTACGCCGGTGAATCTCATTTTCACTATATTACTTTCGTCCAAATGCCGGTAATCCATAAACTGCCCGTTGATGGCAATCCGGTTAAGTTGCATGACGGGAGGCTCAACCGGGGTTTTCAAATGATTTATATCCAGCATGGTAAGACCTTTGTCAGTGCCCCACCAAATGCGATTTTTACTATCTGATAACGCACCACCAAAGAAACATATACCTTTCAGACCATCCTGCAGGCCATAGGAATATATTACTGGTTTAAAAGAGTATATACTCCTCGCTATGCTTGAATCATTTTCTGGTTCAAGCACTATGCGATTTAATCCGTTGGCTGTACCTATCCATATTTTATTATTATTGTCCTTCAACATGTTTATGACCCAATTATCACTCAAGCCATCATTTTGGGTAATATGCATAAAGGCTACTCCATTATATATGCTAACCCCACCACGTGTGCCAACCCAGAGATTGCCACAGCTGTCCTCCACGATGGATACTACTTTATTATTACTTAGGCCATTTATTTGGGTATAATGTGTAAAGGTTTCACCATCATATTTGCATAATCCCGCAGAAGAGCCAAACCAGAGATTGCCCTGGCTATCTTCAAGGATATATCTTATTGCATTACTAATTAATCCTTCTTTTTGGGTAAAATGTGTAAAGTATTTCCCATTGTACATGCTCACACCTCCATCCTGGGTACCGAACCAGAGATTTCCATGGCTGTCCTCAAAGCTTTTACCAATAGCATTACCACTTAATCCCTCATTTACGGTAAAATGCGTGAAGGTTTTACCATCAAATTTGCATAATCCTTCAAAGGTGCCGAACCAGATATTTTTTTGACTGTCTTCCAGGATGGACTGAACAATATCGCTAATTAATCCCTCTTTTTGGGTAAAATGCGCAAAGGTTTCCCCATCATACCTGTTCACTCCACCGCCCCATGTACCAAACCAGAGATTGCCATGGCTGTCCTCCAGCGGGGACATGATCCCGAGTTCACTTAAACCATCTTTCTGGGTAAAATGAGTAAAGCCTTCTCCATAATATATACACAATCCTCCGCCCTCAGTGCCGAACCAAAGGTTGCCGCGGCTGTCCTCCAGGATGGATCTGACCCGATTATCACCCAGTCCCTCATTCTGGGTAAAATCCGTAAAAGCTTCGCCATTATACATGCTCACCCCTCCATGTGTACCAAACCAGAGATTGCCATGGCTGTCCTCAAAGATTGTTCTTACATGATTATCACATAAGCCTTCATTTTCTGTAAAATTTGTTATGGCTTCACCATCGTACATGCTCAATCCGTCATCTGTTCCGATCCAGATTTTGCCCAGGCCGTCCTCCAGCATGGACCATACCCGGTCATCGATCAGACCCTGTTCCTGTGTGAGATGCGTGAAGGTATTTCCATCATATATGCTCACCCCTCCGCCCCAGGTACCAAACCAGAAATTGCCATGGCTATCCTCCAGGACGGAAAAAACAGGACCGTGACTTAAGCCCTCTTTCGGGGTAAAATGTGTAAAGGTTGCGCCATCAAATCTGCACACACCTCCGTCCCAGGAGCCAAACCAGAGATTATCATGGTTATCTTTCAGGATGCAGTAGATATTATCATTAAGAAAGCCCTCTTTTTCGGTATAATGGGTAAAGGATTCTTCATTATACATGCTCACCCCTCCGTCAGCTGTGCCGAACCAGAGATTGCCATGGCTATCCTCGAGGATGGATGTGACCCAATTACCACTTAGGCCTTCTTTTATGGTAAAATGTGTAAATGTTTCGCCGTTATATAGGCTCACCCCACGGACCTGTGTGCCGATCCAGATATTGCCGCGGCAGTCTTCCAGGATGCAGGTTATCCCGGTCATGTTCATCCCCTGTTCCACATCCAGGCATTTTATATTAATGCTGGCATAATCTTTCATCAGTGGAGGTGAAGCCCTGACCGGTTGCGGTTGTCTGCAGGGCACAACTTTCCCTTTTGTCTGTATGGGCACACCTGTTGGTAAGGTATCTCCTAAAGAGTTAACCAGTACAAAGGAAGAGGTATCGACGCCGGGGGTGAAGGTTTTGAGAGATTCTTTGTTTACAGGTATGACGGTGAGGATCTCTGGAATTTTATGTACGCGCTGGGGCACGGGAACTACCCTTGGTTTGCCTGCAGGTACCACTTTAGGTTGTGCTACACTTTTGGGATCTATTACTTTGCCTCTGGCCGGAACAGGCACTCCTGTTTGTAAGGTATCCCCCAGTGAATTGACAATAGGGTATATGCTGTCTCCTGTAACGGGATTGATATGATAACCTTCTTTGGTATTTAATGGAACGATCAGGGGAGCAGAATGCAATGATGAAATATCATCCACTCCGCTTTGCTTCTTACCATTGCAGGAAGCGAGTAACAACATCATGGAGAGGTATGTGAGAGCTTTTGTCAGGTTCTTATGCAAACCAACATGGAGCATATTCCCTCATATTCTGATAAATTGTAACCTATTGGGATTTGATAATTTTTGGAAAGTGTAACTAAGTTATGAAAAATTTATTCCAGGAGTAATAGTTTACTGCTATTTTACTTTCCCAAGGGATCAGTGTTTTGTATTGATCATTAATACCCCGTTCGCGCCCAATGATCCATACATGCGCGAAGCTTCATGGCCTCTCAGCAGTCTGATAGACCTGACATCACGGGGATTGAGAAAATCAACATCGCGGACGATCATCCCATTTAAAACAAAAATGGCAGCGCCATTATTTTCCGATAACCCACTGGAACAAATGTCTCTGCCCCGAATAAAAACCCGGATGCTACCCTGATCCGTAACTCTGGCTCCAAGACAGGTTGCACGTATTAATCCCCTTAAATCGGAAAACTCATAATAATTATCAAGACTGTGATTTGTTTGCTTATTCACGTATGCGATCTCCTGTCCATTCAAATGTCCAGATTCAACGGCTTTCTTTTCATTTTTTTCACCTGGCACCAGGATCATGTTTACGGTGATATCATTTTCATTTGCAGACAATTTTCTTCGATTCTTCTTAAAACCATTGGCTTTGAATACAAGGACATCTCCACTGACTGCCATGATCTCAAACATGCCAAGGGAATCTGTACAACCCTTTGATCCGGTTTTCCTGGAAATAACTTCAGCATTCTTAACATGATAATCATTTGCAGTGATAACCTTACCCTTAACTGTTATGAAGTCGCTGGTTTCTATCAATCGATCAGCTCTTTTCACAATGGCCTTTTTCTGACCATCAGCAAAGGAAAGTACAGCAAAAGAAAGTAACAACGAAAGGATGAGTTGTGAATAAGTGTTTTTCATGACTTGGTCTCCTTTTCTTTAATTGATTAATAAATGAAATTGTCATTTATGTCTGAAAGAATCCAGGAGATAGGCCCGGCCTGAAATGCAGGATCATCAGGATTTGATCACATATTTGCAGGAGTCCTGACTAATCCTTTAATAGCTTCAGCTTATAATTGCCGGATCATACAAATAGAGGATTTTCCGTTTCATGAAAATTGTGCCAGATGTCATGATGCAAGTTACCATCCTGGTAAGGTGATAGTCTAATAGAGAAGTCGCATTGTTGACAAGAAATGATGCAATCGGGGAAAATTGTCAATTGGCCAAATGGGTAATATAGGGAGGCGGATTGATCCAATAGAAATTGTATTAACATCTTTAACCATGTAGGTCCGTACATTCCCTGAATAATTATCAATGTTTGGTATGATATAACTATTGTATATCTTTTTTTATATACCCTTGAGATATAAAATCAGGATAATGAAAAATATTTCACTTAAAATGGACGATCAGATATTCGGTGAAACGGAAGAGATCCTTGCCAGGATCAAAAAATCACGCAACCGATATATCAATGAAGCAATAGACTATTACAACAAAGTGTAGCGACGTAGGCTCCTTAAAAAGGTGCTGGAGGAGGAATCAGCACTGGTGAAGAAAGATTCAATGACGGTCCTGAAGGAGTTCGAAAGTCTGGATCATGAAGATTAAACAATATGAGATCTGGATCGCTGATTTAAATCCGACAATAGGTAGAGAATCCGGTAAGACCAGACCTATAGTGATCATCCAAACCAATCTGCTAAACCGGATACCTCATCCTTCCACCATCATTTGTCCGATTACAACAAATGTCACGAAAAGTACAGAGGTGCTTAGGGTACATTTGAAAAAAGGTTTGGCAGATCTTCATCAAGGTTGCGATATTATGATCGATCAGATCAGGGCCATCGACAACCGGAGATTAATGAAGAAAATTGGAGAACTGCCGTTCGATAAAATCGAAAAATTAAGAAAAAATATCCGTATCTGTCTCGATTTGGATTGAGTCATGAACCATCAACCTCTTATCTACTGTTAATTTTCTACCGTGCTGATCTTGTTTCGGAAAAATCCCGATTCAAGTCATCCTATCCCCGCAAAGCTTACAGAACCATACATTAAATGCTGTTTGATCTGCAGATTTCAATCAAAAAGACTTCTAAATGACTGATCTGTTATAAAATATAGATTATTATGCGGATTTTCTCAGCCTGATATTTTCAATGGATGTAACTACTTTGTTTATCAGGTCAAAATACAGGATGAGATAGAGAATAATTGAAGAGAGCCAGATCACTAAAATATTGAATGTTAAAGTGTTAATAGTAAGGTTTCCGATTCTTTTCACCGGTGCGTAGAACTGAGCCCTTCCATTGACAGCGGTTGGAATCATATAAATGGGTGTACTTTTCCTGATCAGCCTGTTATTTTTTTCAACGATCTTTATGATCTCCCTTCTGCTAAGGACAAGATCGGCCAGGCTGGAATTATAATATTTCCTCTCTAACTTAAGGACTGCTTCTTTACTTCCCAGTTGATCGACAAGTTCCTCATACATGTTCTCCCTATCCATTGTTGCTTCTGCTCTTTTGTTACGGAAATAAGATTCCTGGTCTTTTAAATATTCTTTGGCCTCCCGTGCTACCGTTTCACTAAAGTGATCAATGTTCAGTTTATCTTGATATTTATACAGAATTGAGGGATTTGACCGGTTCAATAGCCGGATCTGCTCCTTTATTAAATGTAAGTTTTGGCGGATCTGTTCCTGGTCCTTGGAAGTCAGGATTTCCAATTCAGTCAATTTGTTCATAAGTGCAGGAATAAAATATGATACATAATAGTCTGCATTGCTTTTTTCCTGGTCGAATAAAAAAAAGTTTTTTTCATATTCATTACTCTTGAACTGTTGCACTGCCAGTGCCTCATAAGCCCAACGAGAAGCCATCATATCCCCAATAACAGGAACATATTCTTCAGACGTAAGGCTTTTATGCAGCTTATCGAACTTTACAATAACTCCTCCGAATAACAATTGAGGAATCAGCAGGAAGGGGATCAAGATATATATGGTGATCACCGAATTAAATCCGGATGAGATATTGAGTCCGAGCATGTTGGCAAAACAGGAGGTGGTAAATAGGACAATCCAGTAAGTCAATGTCATCCCCTTTATCTCCAATATCAGGTTTGCTATCAGAACATAGGATATGGTTTGAACAGCCGATAATAGGAACATGATCAGGATCTTTGAATTCAAATAACTGAACCTGCTCAGATTAAGAAAGGATTCCCGCTGAAGGATTTTTCTGTCTTTTATGATTTCTTCCGAACTGATAATCAGTCCAAGAAAAAGAGCCACGACTACACTCATGAAAAGAAAGGCCGGCAAATTTTCATTGTTGCTGAACACATATGTACCGGGATTACCATCCATGCCGCTGATATATTTTGTGAAAAATCCCAGGATAATGGCCAGAAGCGGAGCTTCCAAAAGGCTGATAAGGAGGAATTGTTTGTTTGTTAGTTTGGAAAGCAAGTCACGACTGAAAAATATCCTCGTTTGTTTAAGGATACCAGGAATACCATAGTAGTTATCAGGGAGTTTCTCCTTGAGTGATTCGACTTTTTGATTCAGGTCGAAGTTTTTCCTGAATGATTCATACCATTCCCTGGGCGTGACTTTTCTTGTACGTGTTTGTTTTCCATGTTCATTAATAACTTTTGCTTCAATGATCTGCAACACTTGGTCGGGATTAACAGTTCCACACCTGATACATTGATCTTCGTTTGCATTTACATGATTGCTCTGGGTTTTAAAATATACTACCGCCTCCATTGGATTTCCGTAGAAAATCTGATATCCTCCTTTATCAAGGATGATGATTTTATCAAACATCTTATACAGATCAGAGGACGGCTGGTGAATATTGACAATCACAAGTTTACCATTATTGGTTTGTTCCTTCAGTAAATTCATTACCACCTCAGAGTCTGCGGATGACAAGCCTGAAGTAGGTTCATCGACAAACAAAATGGAGGGTTCACGGATCAGTTCCAGTGCAATATTTACCCTTTTACGCTGACCTCCGCTGATTACTTTCTTTAAGGGATTACCTACTTTCAGGTCTTTGATATCAAAGAGATCCAGGTCTTGGAGGACCTTGTTAACAACCTCTGTGATCTTAGATTCAGAAAAATTATTGAGGCATTGCCTGGCATTGTAATAGAGGTTCTGAAATGCTGTCAATTCTTCAATCAATAAGTCATCCTGGGGAACATATCCGATGACTCCTTCCAGGTTGCTTTTTTCATCTTCATCATGAACATTATATCCGTTAATCAGCACTTCACCAGTCTGCGGTTTTAATCTTCCGTTCAAGACATTGAGTAAGGTGGATTTACCGACACCACTTCCCCCAATAATCGCGATCAGATTTCCGGATTCTTCATGGAAATTAAAATCCTGTATTCCATTATCACTGTTCCTGAACCTGAATATTACATGATCTGCCCTGATAGATATTTTAGATGTTAATTTTGTTTCTGAGAATTTCCCAGTTACATGACTGTAATAAACAGTATCGATAACCGGACTTCTGATGGAAGATCCATGATCAAATGTGTAAGTAAGGCCAGGAAGAATATGCTGTCCATTCAGGTACAGGTCTTCCTTACCCCTGTACTGCAGGATATAAGCATTGACACTGTCAATATTTAGAAAGAGGATTTCTCCGGATAAGTTCTTAATGTATATATGTTTGGTGTCCTGGTACTTGCTTGTTTCTTTACTATCTATGATCAGGACTTTTTTCTTATCAGGTATATCCTGAAGGGGATCAATGATAAAACTCCTGATATTTTGATATTCGGTTTCTGGTATGTTGAATGCAGAAGCCACTGATTCCAGAAACTCGAGTTCCTTCTCTGTAATCCATTCACTATAGGAAATGAATTCAATTAATTGGATAATAACATATATCTTCTGTTTCTGTTCCAGCTCTTCATTGATGGCCTCACATATCCCTAATATCTTCATCGATATCAGTGAAGTGCGTTTCCTGTCTTTTAGACTATCCCGCTGGATATTGTCTCTATGGTATAAATCCAGGTACTCTGTAAAGATATTCATGTATCTTTCTGTCAGTTCGCTATTTAACTGACGGGAAAGGAATGATCTGACCACAGCTTTTTCACTATCTGATATGTCTTTATCCTCATGTATGTCAATGATCAACGCAAATAATTGCATCAGTGCTTTTAAGATGAGCTCACTCATTTAATGAGTCTTAATGAGAATACTTACAATCATGAAAATCGAATTACTGGAAAGGCGACTAATATTAAATAATATCTTATCTTGATACTAATGTAAATCAAGTTATAAAACAACGGGCATTTAATGAAATACATGAAAAAATAAATTCCAGATCAAGTCAAGATTATTTATGCCCCACCAAATCACATTATCCAAGAATACGAAATGCAAATGTTTGGAATTTAGAGTATTAGATATGGGGTTTTATTTGTAATTTGGAATGCAATGTAACACTTGCAATGTCGGCAACGGATATCATATTTGAATATAAAGGATCAGTTGATTTTGAAACAATTGATCCATTGATAGAAAGGCTCAAGAAGTTACCCGCATATCAGGCAATAAAAAGATCAGTTCAGAAAAGGATTTACAGCATATTTGTTGAATGTGTGGAAAACATTTATAAACATTCTATTTCTGAATCATTTTATATCAATGACGAAAATATAACGCCGTATCTGTCTTTGTACAGACAGCATAACAAATATATTATTGGCACAGGTAACATTGTATTGAACAAAAGTATTAATAGGCTAAGAAACAGGCTCGAACAAATTAATCAGATGGATAGGCCGGGTCTGAAAGCATCGTATGCAGATATTATCAATAAGGAATTCATTTCAGATGAAGATGGAGCCGGACTGGGATTACTAACCATTGCATTGAAAACTGAAAACAAGATCAATTATAATTTCACTTCCTTAGATGACCAATATTCATATTTCGAGATGAAAATTCCTATTTAATGCTAAACTTTACAACATATTTAAAACCAGCTATATAATATGGAAAGAATAATTATTGAAGCCACATCCAATTCACCCAAGGTTGTTCTTGATCCAGAGAACATGGATTTCGAAATTTCAGGTGAATCCAGGCCAAAGGATGTTTCCGGTTTTTACAAACCAATTCTGGAATGGCTGGATGGATTCGGACGCGATATTACCAAACAAAAGGAAAATGCCCCTTTGTTTGAGTTCAATTTCCGTTTTGAATATTTTAATTCATTATCCGCGAAATTTATATTGGATATATGCAAGAAACTCAGCAGGTTACGCTCTGATGGAAATAATATTATTGTGCAATGGCATTATGAGGAGGATGACGATGATATGCATGAAGTTGGACAGGAGATGTCACGGATCTCAAGGTTTCCTTTTGAGTTTGTCGAGATTAAACTTTAAACTGTTTAATATCCTTATCTAAGATTGATTCACTGGCAATCTAATCACAAACTCACTACCTTCCCCAACCTTGCTTTTAACGTCAATACTGCCATTATGTTTTTCAATTATACTATGACAGATCGAAAGCCCCAAACCGGTTCCCTGGCCGACCTCTTTTGTTGTGAAGAAGGGTTCAAATATCCTGGGCTGTATATCTTCAGGGATCCCTTTACCAGTATCCTTAATGCTGATCTTGATAGATCCGTTGGATGTTGAGGTACTGATTGTTATGGTACCCTTATCCTCAATGGCATCGATGGCATTTGCAAGGATATTCATGAATACCTGGTTGAGCTGTCCGGGGAAACATTCAATCTCAGGGATTTCCCCATATTGTTTTTCAATCTCAATATGCTCCTTGTACTTGTTCTGCAACAGTATCAAGGTGGAATCCAGGCCTTCATGTATATCGGCAAACTTAAGCACATCTTCATCCAGACGTGAAAATGTACGCAGACCCTTTACGATCTCGGCAGTCCGGTCACTACCGGTTCTGACACTGTCGATCAGTTTATCAATTTCACTGACCGCTTCCTGGTATTCAATTTCTTCTTTCAGCTTTTCGATTTCCTTTAATTTCTCTTTTGCGTTATTCGGGGTGATCATATGGTAGATATCGAGTACCTGCCTGACCTCTTCGAGATTGGCATGCAAAGAATCCACCCCCGCACTGATAAATGTAACTGGATTGTTGATCTCGTGGGCAATACCTGCGACGAGCTGTCCGATAGTGGCCATTTTTTCAGACTGGACTAACTGTGATTGGGTCATTTTGAGACTTTCCAAGGTTAGTTGAAGTTCCTTCTTTTGATTCTCCAGTAACTCATTTATGGTTTTAAGTTCTTCTTGCTGTTGTCTTAAAACCTCATTTTTCTCCTGGATTTCTGCTGTTCGTTCTTTAACCTTTTGCTCCAATTGTTCGTTCGCTTTTTGCCGCATTTGGAGAATCTCCTCATGCGCCTTCTCTTTTTCAAGTTCACTGATTTTGTAACTGTTAATTAATGCCAGGGAAAGAAAAACTCCATTTAACATTACACCAAGCTCCATACCATGTGCGGTGATGGTATTTTCCCCGATGATACCGATCGCAATAAAACTTATTGCAAGGGCACCAATTAAAAACAATGTAAAAGCTAAAATGAATAGAAGAGCCGCTTTATTCCCTTTTAACAGGCATAGAACTCCGCTCAATAAACATATTAAAATATATAATTGAGAAGTATATGCGGTAACTTGTATACTGAAATGAAAATTTGTAAAAAATAAGAGGAACATCATAAGAAAGGATAGGATAAGAAGGAAGATCAGGACCATATCCAGCCTGGCATAAAGTTTTTTTGTGTTTAAAAATGATCGGGTAAAATTGATGATACAGAATTCACTCAAGGCAATGGATGAGGGCAATAATTTGTTGCTCCACCACATGTAATCTCCAAGCACATATTGAAAAATATGCCCGCTCAGAAATGCAACTAAAATTGTCGTACTCAGGATTAAGATGATGTAATGAAAATAGGTGATGTCTCTAAGTGAAAAATAAACGAATGCATTGTAAATGATCAGCAGGATCATAATTCCAAAGAATATTCCATAATATGTTTCTGACAAAAACAACATCCTGAGGAAACTCTTCTCACGGCCAATATTCATTGGAAACTGCATTGTCCCCATGGTTTTAAACCTTAAATAGTAGGTATGTATTTCTTTATCAGGAAGTTGTAGGGGAATGATAAATGTCCGATAATCCCATTCTCTTTGCTTAAATGGGTACATATCGCCGAACACCTTGATTCTCCATTGTCCCTCCTGATCCTGGAAGTAAAAATCAATTGAGTCGAGAAGTTCGTAATCAATTTCTAATATCCAGTC
>LJUP01000170.1 GCA_001303955.1 Bacteroides sp. SM23_62
CACCACTGGTCAGGTATGGAAATTCATCACTGAAGCATCGACATCTGTGGAGCAAGTCTCTGACAGCCATGATATGCGTCCCTTTGATATATACCCTAACCCGGTAACCAGCAGGATCGCAACCATTGATTTCAGGCTTTCGGAGGCTGCTGAAATATCCATCAGCCTTTACGATATATATGGAAGGCGGGTGAAAGCTGATTATCTGGGTCACTACCTGCAGGGATTGCACAGGCATGAGCTTCATCTGGATGAATTTCCGAGCGGGACTTATCTTCTCATGATCCATACAGGCTGGTCAAAAACTGTAAAAAGTATTATCTTACTGGAATAATACCATAACAGATCCTATGGAAAACCGCAGGGAATTCCTCAGGGCCATGGCCGGCCTGACCGCCGGGATTATGCTGCCCGTTGGCTGGGGATGCAGGAATGCTGGCCCTGGGAAATGATCCTGGACTGCTGGCCATGAAAACGCTGGCCGACGGCCGTTTTTTCGGTAATAAGCAGATGAACGGCAGGACACTGTGGGAGACTGATACACCGGTTATACCCGGACATATCAGTATCAGGGAAGCCCTGTATTTCAGCTGGTCCCTGCCAATCAGTGTCCTTATCACCGGAGCCGAAAACAAGGATCTGTTGACCGAAAAAATACAGCTTGCCAGGGAATTTGTAAAACTGTCGGATGAGGAGCGGGATCAAATTCTTGAGAAGGCAAGCCAGGCTCCGGACAGGGACAAGGTAGAATATTACAAGGACATTCAATCTTAAACCGAAATATCATGAAAAATTTTGGCAGAAACAGATTTTTACTGCTGATCAGCCTGTTGCTCATTGCAGCCATGGGGTGTAAACACCAGGATTCAGGCAAGGTAAACCTGCTGGTGGTGACAGGCGGACACGCATATGATACCGCTGAATTCATTCAGATGTTTGAAGCCCTGCCTGACATCTCGTTTGAGATGGCATTGAAACCGGAAGCATGGAAGATGCTCGCTGCCGGAAAGGAGTTCGATGTGATTGTGTTTTATGACATGTGGCGCGATATCAGTGATGATGAAAAGCAGATCTTCCTGGATGAATTTGAGAAGGGGACTGGTATGGTATTCATGCATCACAGCCTGGCATCCCACCCGGAATGGCCCGAATATGTGCAGTTGATAGGCGGAAAGTATAACCTGCCAGACCATACCGCCGATACCAGCCTGAGGTCTGATTACAAACATGATATTGTCCTGCAGGTAAGGGTGGTCGATAAGAGCCATCCGGTGACTGAGGGACTGCAGGACTTTGAGATCCTTGACGAGGGTTACAGCAATACCCTGCAGCTGCCCGGTGTGCATTACCTGCTGGAGACTTCGCACCCGGATTGTGACCGATACATTGCATGGACGCATTCGGTTAGAAATTCAAAGGTGGTTTACCTCATGGGAGGACATGATAAACATGCCTATGAAAATCCATCCTTCAGAAAACTTCTATTAAACGCCATAAATTACACCAAACCATGACCATTTTTTCCAAAAGATTCTTCCTTGCAGCCAGCTTTATGCTGATCATTACCCCATTGCTCAGGGCCGAGGTACGCCTGCCCCATGTGATCGGCAATAATATGGTCCTCCAGCGAAACCAGGAGATCAGGATATGGGGCTGGGCTGACAGGGGTGAAAAGGTGACTGTCCATTTTAATGATACAGCTGTAAGCAAAAGGGCCGCAAAGGACGGGAAGTGGCTGATCAGCCTGCCGGCCATGGAAGCAGGTGGTCCATATACCATGAAGGTGAGGGGCAGGAACATCATAAACCTGGAGAATATCCTGATCGGGGATGTGTGGGTATGTTCGGGGCAATCCAACATGGAATTCAGGGTGGAATGGTTTCCCTGGGCAGCCGAGGAAGCAGCCCTGGCAAATTACCCGGAAATCCGCCTGTTCACCGTTGGGAAAAATGTACAGCCGGCACCGGCGGATGAAATTCCAGGCGGTGAATGGCAGGAATGTAATCCTGAAACAGTATTGCCATTTTCGGCGGTAGGGTATTTCTTTGGCAGGCATATACACGAGGAACTGGATGTACCGGTGGGACTGCTCAGTACCAGCTGGGGCGGGACCGTCGTCGAGACATGGATCAGCGGGGAATCCATCGGGCAGGTCCCCGGGTTCGCCGAACAGGTGGCCCGCCTGGCTGAATGGGATGCTGAAGCAGCACGCGAAAGGAAAAAGGCTGAAATGCAGGAAATCTTGGATAAATATGCTGCGGATGAACCTGGCATACAGGACGGTGTGGCGGTCTGGGCAGCCGGTGATCTGGATATGACCGGCTGGGGCCGTATGGAATTGCCCAGGCTTTGGGAGAGCACCGGGCTTGAGGCGCTCGATGGCATCGTCTGGTTCAGGCTGGAAGTGGATCTTCCGGCCGAAGTTGCCCGGCGGGGGATCAGCCTGGAGCTTGGTCCCATTGATGATTCTGACTGGACCTGGGTCAACGGGCACAAGATCGGTGAAACCATCCAGAAGTATAATGAGGACAGGATCTATGATTTACCTGCAGCATACCTTCAGGAGGGGACCAATGTCATTGCGGTGCGTGTGGAAGACACCGGCGGGGATGGAGGATTCCACGGCTCTGCTGATCAGATGAAGATCGTCTCCGAAGATTTTACAATTTCCCTTGCAGGTGAATGGCGATTCCTTGTCAGTCTCGCTGAAATGAGGCTGGATATTTCCAATATCCTCGGACCCAACAGCAATCCGACCCTGCTGTTTAACGGCATGATCCATCCGCTGTTGAATTTCACGGTCAAGGGCGCAATCTGGTACCAGGGAGAATCAAATGCCTCCCGGGCTTACCAGTACCGCGAATTGTTTCCACTGCTGATTAAAGACTGGAGAAAACATTGGGAATACCCCGAAATGCCCTTTATGTTTGTTCAGCTGGCGAACTTTATGAAACCTCCCAAAGAGCCGGAGGAAAGCTCCTGGGCAGAACTGCGTGAAGCCCAGTCCATGGCATTGTCCCTGCCCCATACCGGAATGGCTGTGGCCATTGACATCGGGCAGGCAGCCGATATCCATCCCATTAATAAACAGGATGTTGGGAAACGGCTGGCACTCGCGGCCCTGAAAGTGGCATACGGACAGGACCTGGTATTTTCTGGTCCCGTATACAAGGACATGCTGATAGCCGGAGATCATATCATCCTGAGTTTTGATCATGTTGGCTCGGGACTGAAGGCAAAAGGCCGGTACGGATACCTGAACGGGTTTTCCGTTGCAGGTGAAGACAGGATATTCCACTGGGCCAGGGCATATATCCAGGGGGACAAGGTCTTTGTCTACAGCGAAAAAGTCAGACAACCGGTAGCGGTGCGCTATGGCTGGGCCAATAATCCGGACGATGTGAATCTTTACAATGCGGAGGGCCTGCCGGCATCTCCCTTCAGGACAGATGACTGGCCGGGGATTACAAAGGGAACGGAATGATCATCAACCGTTGAAACCACCTACCCTGGTATAGCTTTCCTGGGCATTGATATAATAGGCCTTGTACTTGATATAATGGTTTCCCTTTACGTATTCCCAGTACGTATTCCTGGCCTTGAATATTTTGCCAATGCAAGCCTCGAAGATCATCGTTGGATGAAGTCCGGTGGCCTGTGAAGCTTCCAGGATGGAGTTGAATTTCACGCTTTTGTCTGCAAAATGCCCGATCACAGGAAGGTGGTATTTCTTCTGGGCGTACTTCTTATTCACCAGTTCATCACTGTTTCCTTTATGTGCGTGTGCGGCCATGGTTAATAACTTTTATACAGTAAACGCAAGTTAGGTAAATTTGTTACAAAATGAAACCAGTATCTTGCCAAAGTTTGAACAATTGAATTCACAGATTATTATACAAAATTAACACGAAAATTCAGATATTTGTTATACTACTATATGATCATTACCATTCTGTTGTAAACCGGTGTTTCAGATCCAGTCAAATATTGACGTTCATTCAGCAGCATTCAAAAAGAACCAGTCCGGTTACAGGGCCCTGCTTGATCAGTTCCATTCAAGAATGGAACAGGTCCACCGGGGCGGACCAGAATCGGCGATAAAAAAACACAAGAGCAGGAACAAATTACTCGCCAGGGAAAGGATCGATCTGCTCGTGGACAGGAATACCCCTTTTTTGGAATTATCCTCTTTTGCCGCATGGGATCAGTACCGGAACCAGTTCCCGGCGGCCGGTATTGTAACAGGTATAGGATTGTTGCACAACAGGGAAACCGTGATCATTGCAAACGATGCCACGGTAAAAGGGGGAACCTATATCGAAGAAACCATCAAGAAGCATATCCGGGCCCAGGAAATTGCCCTTGAGAACCATATCCCAATCGTATATATGGTAGATTCCGGGGGCGTTTTCCTGCCGGAACAGGACAAGGTATTTCCGGACAAATATGATTTCGGCCGGATCTTTTTTAACCAGTCCAGGCTCTCGGCAGAAGGAATCCCACAGGTAGCCATTGTCATGGGATCCTGCACGGCCGGGGGTGCCTATGTGCCAGCCATGAGTGATGAGGCCATCATTGTCAGGAACCAGGGTACGATCTTTATTGGCGGCCCGCCCCTGGTTAAGGCTGCCACTGGTGAGGATGTAAGTGCCGAAGAGCTGGGTGGTGCCGATGTACATACCCGGATATCCGGAGTGGCGGACCATCTGGCAGAAAATGATACACATGCCATACAGATCTGCAGGAACATTTTTGAGCAGATGAATCCGCCCCTGAAGCAGGAACTTTCCATGGAACCGATAGAACCACCGGCCTGTGATCCGGCTGAATTATACGGGCTTATCCCGGTGGATCCGAAAAAGCCCATTGACCCTAGGGAGATCATCATGCGCCTGGTGGATGGAAGTAAATTCCAGGAATTCAAGCAGCATTACGCACCCACCATAGTGACCGGATTTGCACGGATCATGGGTTATCCTGTGGGGATCATTGCCAATAATGGCGTGCTCTTCTCAGAAACATCACTCAAAGCAACCCATTTTATTGAATTGTGCAATTTCCGGAAAACACCCATTCTGTTCCTGCAAAACATTACCGGTTTCATCGTGGGAAAGGAATATGAACACAAGGGGATCGCCAAGGACGGGGCCAAGCTGGTTCATGCGGTTTCCACAGCCAGTGTACCCAAATTCACTGTCATCATCGGCGGATCATACGGGGCCGGGAATTATGCCATGGCAGGCCGGGCCTTTGATCCAAGGCTGCTCTTTATGTGGCCGAATGCACGCATCTCAGTGATGGGAGGCGAACAGGCAGCAGAAGTCTTGAGCCGGGTAAAGATTGACCAATTGAAAGCGGCAGGCGAGGAAGTTCCCAAAGAAGAAATCAGGAAGATCAAGGAAGGGATCCTCCATAAATATGCCGACGAAAGTTCTGCATGGTACAGTACCTCAAGGCTATGGGATGATGGTATCATCGATCCGGTCGACACAAGGAAGGTGGTGGCCATGGGCATCGCCATGTCTCTTAACAAACCTTATCCGGACCCCAGAACGGGGGTCTACAGAATGTAAAAAAAGTGCTAGGCATGGACCTGAACACCATCGAATCTTCAATCAGGGAACAGGTAGCCTATATCTGGTTAAACAGGCCGGAAAAAAGGAATGCCTTGAATGCTGCCATGCTTGCCGAGCTTTCCTCGCTGTTTGAATCAATCTCCAGGCAGCAGGAAGCGAGGATCCTCGTGCTCAGGGGGCGTGGCAAAGTATTCTGTGCCGGGGCAGACCTGGCATTCATGGGGGATATATCCAATAAATCGGAGGGGGACCTGCAGGAAGAAGCCGCCCTGTTTTTTGATTGTTTTGAAAGTCTGTACAGGCTGCCCGTTCCGGTTATCTGCTTTGCCCACGGGGGTGTCCATGGCGGTGCAAACGGACTGGTCGCCGCAAGCGATTTTGTGCTCTGTACCGAAGATACCAGGTTCTCTTTTTCCGAGGTTCGCCTGGGACTGGTACCCGCTACTGTTGCTCCCTTTGTCCTGCGCCGGATGGGAAGTGTCAAAACAAGACAATATATGATATCCGGGGAAATCATGGATGGGATGGAAGCCTATTCGGGTGGACTGGTTGACCACCTGGTACGGCAGGAAGAGGCTGACAGGGAGATTGAAAAACTGGCGGGACTGCTTAAACAAAATGCTCCCGGAGCTGTCAGTATGACGAAAAAACTGCTTGTCGATATTGAGCATAAGGCAATCAACAGGGAATTGAGGTCTATGACCACTGAAATGATAACCCGCGCCCGGGATTCGGATGAAGCGCGGGAGGGACTGGATGCATTCTTCAACAAGCGGATCCCAAACTGGAGAAACAGGGAATGAAGGAAATCAACCGGATACTGATCGCGAACCGGGGTGAGATAGCCCTACGCATTATTAAGGCTGCCAGGGAACTCGGGATTACCACCATCGCCATTTATTCCGATCTTGACGGACCGGATGCCTATCACTGTAAAAAGGCTGACCGGGCCTTCCCGCTCCATGGAACGGACTTGCAGGACACCTACCTCAACATTGATAAGATCATTTCCATGGCCCAAATGGCGGGGGTCCAGGCCATCCATCCAGGCTATGGATTCCTTGCTGAAAATCATTTGTTTGCTGAGGCTTGTGGGCAAAATGACCTGGTATTCATTGGCCCGTCGGCAAGACTGATCCAGATGATGGGGAATAAGATAAAAGCCCGGGAAAGTGTCAGTAAATTGGGTGTGCCGGTGATCCAGGGGGAGGTAGCTTCTGCTGCCGAGATCCTGGAAAAATCAGGTGCCATCGATTATCCTGTTCTCGTAAAAGCCGCAGCAGGTGGTGGCGGGAAGGGCATGCGGATCGTCGGGGGTGAAGCTGCGCTGGCCGGTGCGCTTGAGGTCACCTCCCGGGAGGCAAAGAACTATTTCGGCAATGGGGATATTTTTCTAGAAAAATACCTGGATCCGGCACGTCACATTGAATTCCAGGTCCTGGGCGATCATCATGGGAATGTCATCCATGTAAATGAACGGGAGTGTTCCGTACAGCGCAGGTACCAGAAGATCATAGAGGAATCTCCGTCCTCCTGGCTGTTGCCTGAAACACGCCTGCGAATGGGGGAAGCTGCCGTCGGTATTGCAGCCGGACTCGGCTATACAAATGCCGGGACCATTGAATTCCTGGTGGATGAAAACCAGCAGTTCTATTTCCTCGAGATGAATACCAGGATACAGGTGGAACATCCTGTCACGGAAATGGTCAGCGGCATTGACCTGGTAAGGGAACAAATCCGGATTGAACAGGGTATTTCCCTGGAACATAAGCAGGAGGAGATCCGTTCCACCGGACACGCCATCGAAGCAAGGATATATGCAGAAGATCCGCTTAACCAGTTCAGGCCATCACCGGGAAATGTTGCTTATTACAGGGAGCCTGATGATCCTTCCATCAGGATGGATTCCTCCCTCGATGGCCCCGCCAGGATCTTCCCCGAATATGATCCGATGATCTCGAAAATGATCGCCTGGGGTGAGGACAGGACAGAAGCATTGCATCACCTGCGGAAGGGGCTCAGGGAATATGCGATCATGGGGATACAAACCAATATCATGTTTCTCCAGGAGATCCTGCAGGACGAAGATTATATAGAAAACCGTGTCTCCACCCGCTATTGTGACCGCAGGCTGGATCATCTGACAGAGAAGATCAGCCTGAAAATGGCCGGGCTTGACAGGATTTTTTATGCAAGCGCCTTTCTGGCTGGTACATTAATGGCTGGTAACTCCAGGCATCAGTCGGATGCGCCCCGTTCACCCTGGCATGCGATCGGATACTGGCGCCAGTGTGCTAAATTCAGGTTTACCATGGGTGACAGGATGCAAACCATAGAGATACTGTCGATTAACAGGCAAATACTCAGGTTCAGGTTCCAGGAAAATGATTATGAAATATCCGGTGTCAGAAATGAGGAAGGAAAGCTCATTTTCCTGCTTGACGGTGAACCCAGGAAGGCCTTCTATGCCCGCCTGGCAACGGGAGAAGATGTTGTTGAATACCAGGGAATAAAGCTTTTGTTCAAGCGCTGGGATGCCCTGCCTGAAGAACCTGCACTCAAGGGATCCTCTGACCGGGATGAACATAATGAGCATATGATTGTTTCTCCCATGTACGGTAAGATCGTTAAAATCAATGTGAAGGAAAATGATACCGTGGCGAAGGGCGATGTTTTAATGGTCATTGATTCCATGAAGATTGAGAACAATATCCTGGCACCCCGAAAGGCCAGAATCGTTAAAGTGTTGAAGGTGAAGGGTGACCAGGTGGAACTGAATAAGCCTGTAATAGCGATCGAATAATTATTATTTTTGTTTAACTTTTTTTTAAACCATGCCGATATTAAAGGAACACCATGAGGCTCTGCGAAATAAGGTGCGGGATTTCGCAGAGCAGGAAATCGCCCCCGTTGCAGCCGAACTGGATGAAAAAGAGATATTTTCTGTTGACCTGTCAAAAAAGATGGGTGAGCTGGGACTCTTCGGCATCACCCTTCCTGAGAAATATGGCGGCGCAGCACTTGATACCCTCTCCTATATCATAGCCGTTGAAGAACTGGCCCGTGTGGACAGTTCGCAGGCCGGCATTGTGGCTTCACACAATTCACTGGGTATTTCACCCATTGCCGTGTTTGGCAGTGAAGCACAAAAAGATAAATATCTCCCCGGGCTTACCACAGGCAAGAAATTGTGGGCCTTCGGACTCACTGAACCTACCGCGGGGTCGGATTCACAGGGGACCAAGACCACGGCAGTACTGGAAGATGGGGAATGGGTGATCAACGGCAAGAAAATGTTTATCTCGAATGCTTCTACGCCTATTTCCGCAGGGATAACAGTCCAGGCGGTCACAGATGAAAAAGATGGCCGGAAGGAATTGTCCACTATTCTGGTGGATCAGCATACGACTGGATTTACTGTCGAGAAAATACACAATAAGATGATGTGGAGGGCCATTGATACGGCCAAATTATCATTTGACAATTGCCGGGTCCCGGAAGCCAACCTGCTGGGAGATCCTGGCATGGGTTCCAAGATCATGCTGAAAACACTGGATGGAGGAAGGCTTTCCATTGCGGCGATGGGATTGGGACTGGCACAAGGTGCTTTCGAAGCGGCCATGGCTTATGCGAAGAAAAGGGAACAGTTCGGACGGCCTATCTCGAAGTTCCAGGCCATTGGTTTCAAACTGGCAGATATGGATATGAAGATCGAACTGGCAAGGAATACGCTTTATAGGGCTTGCTGGTTAAAGGACCAGGGCAAACCTTTTGGCAGGGAAGCAGCCATTGCCAAATTATACTGCTCCGAGATCGCCAAAGAAGTAGCAGATGAATCCCTCCAGATCCATGGAGGATACGGACTGATCAAAGGTACAGCCATCGAGCGTTTTTACCGTGACCAGCGTTTATTGCAGATCGGGGAGGGGACCTCGGAGATACTAAGGATGGTGATCTCCCGGAAACTTGGTCTGTAGCATTCTTAATCCTGGCCTATGGAAGAACGTAAGAAGAGCCATATTGAACTTGCCCTGGACTCACAGACACCTGAAGATACCGTTGACAGCCGCTTTGATTATGAACCAATGCTCAGTTCCCATCCATCCGGATCCCCCGAGCCTTTTGATTTTCTAGGAAAAACCCAGAAAGTCCCCCTCTGGGTCAGCAGCATGACCGGCGGAACGAAGATGGCCGGTACCATCAACAGGAACCTGGCAAGGGCCTGCGGAGAATTCGGCATGGGCATGGGCCTCGGTTCATGCCGTATCATCATGGATGATGAAAGCTATTTTGAAGACTTCAATGTCCGGCCCATCATGGGGGAGGATTACCCGTTATATGCCAACCTGGGCATTGCCCAGGTGGAAGAAATCCTCGGGTCTGATTCACTTGACAGGGTCCGTGCCCTGCTGGACAGGCTCCAGGCAGACGGACTGGTGGTTCATGTCAATCCCATACAGGAGTGGTGCCAGCCCGAAGGAGACCAGTTCAGGAATGCTCCCATTGATACGCTCAAGCGCTTGCTGGATCAGGCTGATTTCAGGATCATTGTCAAGGAAGTTGGACAGGGGATGGGGCCTGAAAGCCTGCGGGCCCTGTTGAAACTGCCCCTTGAAGCCATTGAGTTTGCAGCATACGGGGGTACTAATTTCGCACTGGTAGAACTGGCACGCAGTACACCTGTCCTGAAAACGACTTATGAACCCCTGGCCTCCGTGGGACATACTGCCGGTGAAATGGTGGATATGGTGAACCATATCCTTGAATCAGAGACTGGTATATTGTGCAGGCAGTTAATTGTCTCAGGTGGCATCAAAACATTCCTGGATGGTTTTTACCTGGTTAAAAAGTCCAGGCTGCCGGCCATATATGGACAGGCCGTTTCTTTCCTGGAGCATGCAAGGGAAAACTATGAAAAATTACAGGCGTATGTCAGCTACCAGGTGAAAGGATGGCAATTGGCGGAAGCTTACCTGAAGCCTAAATTTGAATGAACATGGATGGAACCGAACCCATTTCAGGATTTTCCAGGCTTTCCAGGGAGGAAAAGATCGAAATGGCTTCAAAGCTCAGCTCGGATCCCGGGACCTTTGCCCGGGCACTGGCCGGATTCTGGCACAGGGATCCTGAGGTGCAGCGTATCCTTGAAGAATTCAGCGAAAATACGGTAAGCAATTATTGCCTGCCATTCGGGCTCGCACCCAATTTCCTGATCAATGACAGGACCTATATCCTGCCCATGGTAATTGAGGAGAGCTCGGTGGTGGCGGCGGCCTCGAAAAGTGCCAAGTTCTGGTTTACCAGGGGCGGTTTCCAGACCGAAGTGATCTCTACCACCAAGCCGGGGCATGTATATTTCAAGTGGAAGGTAAGCCGGGATATGCTGCTGGATCACGAAGAGGACCTTGCAAGATACCTGATCGAACACACCGCCCATCTGACAGAAAACATGAGAAAAAGGGGCGGGGGGATAAAATCTGTCAGGATCCTGGATGTGGCGCCCGAAATGCCGGGACACTTCAAACTTGAGGCCACCTTTGAGACGGCAGACTCCATGGGCGCCAATTTCATCAATACCTGTCTTGAGGCGTTTGCCGGACTCTTGCCGGAGTTTTTCCGGGACCAGGGTATACTGATTGATGAGCCCGATCTGGAAATCACCATGGCCATCCTTTCCAACCACACACCGGAATGCATTGTGTCCTGCAAGGTTCAGTGTCCCGAAGATGAATTTGCCGGGATGGGAGCCGGACTGACGGCCGGTGAGTTTGCCGGGAAATTCAAGGAGGCTGTTTACTTAGCAACGCATGATCCCTCCCGTGCTGTCACCCATAACAAAGGGATATTCAATGGTGTGGATGCCCTGGTACTTGCCACCGGCAATGATTACAGGGCCGTAGAGGCGGCAGGCCATGCCTACGCCTCAAGGGAGGGAAAATACAGCAGCCT
>LJUP01000171.1 GCA_001303955.1 Bacteroides sp. SM23_62
TAATGTCCCATAAGGCCTGTTCAATGGCACTGATCCCGGCAAAGATGATCGTCCCTCCACCCTTGGCCCAGAAGGTGTGGTCATACATCTGGCTCCAGAGAGCCTCTATCGTGAATGGATCTTTTCCCAGGATGAATTTCTCAGCAAGTTCCCTGACCATGGCTGCTGCTGCCGGTGCACCGGCACCATACGCCACGGCAGCGTCCCCAAGGCCACTGATGCCGGCATCCGTGAATATCTGTACAATAACCGGATAACGGCCACCGACAGAGACCTGAAAGATTTTGATTCCTGTGATTTTCATTTGATAACCGGAATGGGTAAATGTGGCCTTGCTTCCGTAAAGCGTTGTACCTCCAGCCAGGGCAGCACTGGTTAAGAATTTTCTTCGATCCATTCTATTACTCCTCCTTAGTTTTTATCTTTCACAGCATGATAATATAAGATTTATTTGCTAAACTTACTGTTACTGACGGTGAAGATTTCACTACTTTAATCGGAATATCGCGTCCTTGAAATTAAAGGATTGCCTGTAAACATGGAAGAAATGAAGTATTTATTATTACCATTTGCTATTTTAATACTACTGCTGCCAGTAGTGACCGGAACAGGCATCACAACAGATACATTGCCCGAACCTTTTCTGGTTGTGCCGCAGCCACGAAAAATAGAACTGCTGCAGGGTGATGGTCTGGCGTCCGGTACCCTGGCAAACCTGAAAATGACAGGTGAGTTTAACCGCCCGGTCATGGGAGCCATACTCAGTCAGTTAACGGAGTCGAATATGGCTGGTTCAGGCACGCTTACACTGAAACTGGACCACACCGGACTGTCTCCTGCCTCCCATGAGGGTTACGTTTTAACTGTTCTGGGCGGGGATGCTGAAATTGTGGCCCGCGGGGAGGCAGGGCTTTTCTATGGCTGCCAGACCCTGGAGCAGCTCCTGGAAGATGCCCGTGATTTCCGTATTCCCGTGCCTGCATGTAAAATCACCGATTCACCTGCCTTATCTTACCGGGCGGTGCAAATCGATATCAAGCATCACCTGGATCATATGAACATTTATTACGAGAGCATCGACAGGCTTGCACGCTATAAGATCAATGCGGTAATATTTGAGGTTGAAGACAAATTGCGTTTCCGGCGCCAGCCGCTGGTGGCAGCACCGCAATCCATCAGTATTGATGAAATGGCAGCCCTGACAAGGTATGCCAGGGAAAGACATATCGAAATAACCCCTTTGGTACAGGGCCTGGGACATGCCACCTTTATACTAAAACACGAGCACTATGCCAATCTTCGTGAATTGCCCTATAACCGCTGGGCTTTCTGTCCCCTGGATGAAGGAACCTATGATGTCCTGTTCGATATGTACCTTGACGCGATTGATGCAACACCCGGTTCCAGGTACCTCCATATCGGGGGGGATGAGATCGGCAATATCGGCTTGTGTCCCCGTTGTAAACCAACAGCCGATGCAGAGGGGGAATTGAGCCTGAATCTTTACTGGCTGAAAAGGGTTTGTGAATTTGCTGAAAAAAACGGACGCATACCCATTTTCTGGGATGATATGCCGCTTAAAGAAGCCGGCGTATACAGAAGCACATACAGTTCAGATATTGATTTCGAGCAGGCTTCAAAAGACTGGGAGAACGGCGGGCCGATCCTGGAGCGTCTGATTTCCGATTTTCCGAAGAATTGTGTGTACAATCGCTGGAATTATTCCATGGCGAGGCAACCGGGCAATATTTTTGCCCTTGACTGGTACAGGGATAACGGACTGCAGGCGATGATCGCAACGGCAGCACAGACAGGAGGATGCCTTTTCCCGCTGGACGACAGGGACCTGGGCGTTTCATCACATGGCATTGCTGCCATCCGGAGTTTTAATCAACTGGCAGCTGAGAAGGAAGTTGAGGGCATGTTTTGTACTGCATGGGATGACCATTCACCCCACCTGGAAACCTTCTGGCGAGGTTTCATTGCTTCTGCCGAATACAGCTGGTCCCCCAATGGACGGATGCTAGATGAGTATGACATTGCCTACCTTCAAAGAGAATACGGGGTATCTTTTCCGGACTATACAAACCTCTATGGAAAGCTGCGGAAGGGGGCTGCTTTCTGGGAGAAGGCTTTCAGCAGGGAAGGCAACCGCACGGATTTGGAAAATGCCCTGTTTAATTTACCTGGACTGGCTTTTACCGACCGGCTGATTGCACTGCCTGATTTACAGAATCCAGGTACCTGGAGTACAAAATATGAGCAGAGGCTGGGTGAAGCTGTCCTGATATTGGATGAATTTCAACATACCTCCAAAGTGCTGGACTCATTGCAGCAATGTTCCAGGAAAAACAGATACCACTGGGGATTGTTTTCGGCCATCAATGATTTCCAGGTAGCAGCACCACGCTTATTGCTGGCGTTGAAACAATGTGATGTTGACGACACAGCCCGGCAGTTGGCCGGTGCAGAAAAAGTCCGTAATACCCTGAAGGAGTTTGACAAGGCATGGGAAGATCTACAAACTGTTTACGGGGAAACACGTTTTGTATCCTATCCTTCCAACTACGTGCCGGACCGGTACTTTCATTTTGCCAGCCAGCGGGAAGACCTGACCTGGATGATACAGGTGGAAGAACTGTTTCACCAGATGATAAACAGATGGATGGATGCTAACCAGTTGCAGTAAATAAATTTTATTGAAAAATGGCATTATTGGATGATTCAGGAAGAACCGGGTTCAAAATAAAACTGATCCTGGCAGGGTTTTTTTTACTTTTCGCAGGACAGGGTTTGCTGCTGGCCCAGCATGGACCGGATGACCTGGCAAGATATACCCCGGAATGGATACGGGATGGCTTTGCCGATGCCGGCGCTACGCATGAACCTTGGATATTCCAGGTACGCCGGAACAATGGAAATTTTAACCAGTGGCAAAGGGAGGCTTATGATTACCAGACCTCGGAAGAGTTTATTAAATCTCTTGCTGAAGCAGGCATCACAGTATACCATATTTATTGCTACAAGGGATTTGGATTCGAGGCAGAGAAGGATCATATGGATATGGCCGCAAAGGCCGCTGCCATAGCCCATAAATACGGTATGAAGGTGGATACTTACATACAGTGGAACACCATGGCCTATGAAACTTTCTTTGCTGAAGTCCCGCAAGCCCAAACGGACTTGTGGTACCAGGTGGATGTGAACGGTAAACCAATCCTGCTCACCTATGGATATCAACAATCTTTCCGGTACCGGCCATGCTTTAACCATGACGGGTATATGGAATATTACAAGGAAAAGATCATCCGTTATGCGGTGGAGAAGGTGAAAACCGATTTCATTCACTTCGATAATTTCGATTATAACTATCCTCCCGAAGCTGACTTCAATCCCGTTACCATTGCTGCTTTCAGGAAATACCTGGAGGATAAATACACAGCATCGGAGCGGATTGAAAGATTTGGGTTCGAAAATGTATCCTACGTTCTCCCGCCCATGTGGAACGATCCGAACCCTGCGGAAGAAATGGTGGAAATCATGGACCCGGTGATGCAGGAATGGATAGATTTCCGCTGCTGGACCTTTACGACAAGGCTGGCAGAATGTGCCCGTTTTGCGCGCTCCTTGAACAGGGAAGTAGCCATTGAGGTCAATCCCCATGGACTGGTAGGAAGCAACAGGGCCTGGGAAGCCGGCATCAACCACCCGGATCTTATGCAGTATACCAATGTTATCTGGACCGAAGACAATAACAATCCCCGATGGGAAGATGGCGTGGCCATCGGGAAATTCCGTCATTATAAACTGGGACGGACAACGCACAACTTCATTATGACGGGTAATCATAAACCCCGGGATTTTGCCGAGAACCTGGCCCTGAACAGGACGATCGGTTCACTTGGCAGAGGCGTCCCCGAAGGTGTACGAAAAAAATACCTTGATTTCTGGCATAACCATAAAGCATTGTATACCAACATGGAAGGAGCGGAAAAGGTAGCTGTTCTCAGAAGCTATCCTTCCATGGCTTACAACATTCTTGAGACCCAGGTTGCGGTTAATATGGCTGAACAGGCCCTGCAGCAGCGACAGATCCCGTTTGATATCATTTTTGACCAGCAATCGGATGAATTCGGAAAATACTATGTACTCGTTCTTGCCAACCAGGAAAGCCTTCATGAAGATATGACAGCAAAGATCAAAGCCTATGTAAAAAACGGGGGGGGGATTGTTGCCACAGGTAATACGGGCATGTATGATGGATGGCGGAGACTGAGAAAAAGCAACCTGCTGGAAGAAATGCTTTCGGAAACCGGCCAGGGAGTGAGCACGGTCTCTGAAACGATTTCCACTCACCAGCACAAGGAGGTCCTTGCATTCAATTACGGGGAAGGCCGGGTCATCTACCTGCCGGAATTGGTTATCCCTGAGGGAGAAATAAAGCTTGGCTTCGAATCGGAATGGATGATGCCTGAAAATGCAAATGAGCTGGTGTCCTCTGTTCTTTGGGTAGCTGGAAGAACCCTGCCATTGACAGTTACAGCCCCGGAATGGATTGGCGTTTCACACGATACTCAGGAAAAACGGGAAGTGATCCATCTATTCAATTATAATGATCAGGGTACCGTGGGCGGGATTACATTGCAGTATAATGGAGCAGTGAAAAAAGCCTGGGCAGTTTCACCCGATCAGGATGAGATCATAAACCTTCCCATCACAACAGAAGGTGAAAGAACAATAATGCGGGTTTCAAGTCTTATGGTCTATAAGATAATTGTGCTGGAAAAGATATAGCAGAGACGGATTACTGTTCTGACAATTCCTCTTCTGGTTTCTGCAGTATAAACGCAGACCTTACCGGAGCCGGCATTTCGCTCTCCAGACCTTTTACGGCTTTCCAGATCACCTGGCTGAACAAATGATCAGGGGCTGCATCCATCACCTCGAGATTGAAACTCTCGGAGAGCTTCGAAATGATGCTCTCCTCTGTATTCATTTCATGAATATCGTAACTGGCATCTAAAGAAACGAAAGGGGTTAGATCCGGAGTTGCAGTAAAACACTCCCACATCGGTGTAGCAGCAGCATCGTATTGACTCATCGGGGGCAGTCCCAGGATGAGCTCAATGGTCCGGAGCATGGAGGTGGTGGAATACATCGTGCTCACCCTGGTATTTCGTTTGGCGTAGGGACTGGCGATATAGGCCGTTGATCGGTGTGCATCCACGTGGTCGGGCCCGTTCTGGGCATCATCTTCCAGTATAAATACGGCTGACGCTCCCCAGATAGGACTATGGCTGATGTGCTCAATGAGTTTACCCACGGCCAGATCGTTCTCCGCTACCATAGCCCTGGGGGTGGGGAAACCCAAACTTGCACCGGCTGTATGATCATTGGGTAACCTGAGTGATTGGAACTGCGGGACGGCACCGATGGCAATCAGCGAATCAAAATCCTCCCTCCATTTTTCAAATCGTACCATATCCGGAATGGAAAGGTCATAACTTGGGAAATCAGCATCAAAATGTCCCTTGAGACTCTCCACTCTTGTGTGGTTATCCGAGACAAATTCCCCATAGCTCCGGTAGCTGACGCCCGCCCTCTGACAGAAATCCCAAATGAATCCTTCTGATGGGAAGGCAATATCCCTGGAACCTTCGTAATCATAGGTTCCACCCCGGCCGCCATAGCTTGTTGGCCATGTTTTTTCAATGTAATCGTTTGCATATGCTGCCATAGACCAGTTATGACCGTCAGCACTTACCTCAGCATTTACATAAAAATTATCCAGCAGTACAAAACTTCTCGCCAGCTTATGCTGGTTTGGCGTAACCACTTCGGGAAACAGACAAAGTCCGGGATCACCGTTTCCTTCGGGTATGTCACCCAGGACCTGATCATAGGTTCTGTTTTCCTTGATGACGTAGAACACATACTTGATCGGGCTGGGATCACCAACTTTTTGAGGAATGGGATTTCCTTCCTCTCCAGAATACTTCATTTCCAATTCCTTGGAATAGGGGGTGTTCTTATAAACGGCTTCTGTGTAAACCTTCAATGCGCTTTCATCCGGTTCCTCTATCATGGTAAGGCTTCCTTTGAACATGTTACCAATATATTGTGTGGTATCTGTTCTTTGGATGTAGGGATTGGGCCCTTTCGGGTTAGCAAATGAGGAAGAGCCTTTGCCATTGGTTACCCAGATCTTCTGATCAACCACCTTGACCGATGTGGGATACCAGCCTGTTGGAATGAACCCCAGGCTCCTGCTTTCTCCCACTTCTGAAATATCAAATACCGCAAGACTGTTGTTATCTGCATTGGCTACGTAAAGCCTGCTGCGATCTTCAGCAATGGCCAAAGCATTTGGTGTGCTTCCTGCCGGGGCCTCAGGGAAGCATGCAGTATGCAGTTTCTCAATGACTTTTCTGGATTCCGTATCAATAATATGCACCGAGTTATCATTGGCACATGAGGTGAAGAGGAATTTCCCGTCAGGAGTTAGCACCAGGTCGTTCGGATGGCTTCCTACCCGAATTTCATCCAGTACAGAGAGACTTTCAGGATCAATTAAAGCGATGGCATCACCTCCCCAGAGAGACACGTATAACACAGATCCATCATTTGAAAATACGCAGGTATAGGCCTCATGAGCAAGAAAAAGCCGTTTGCTTTCATGGCTCGCCAGGTTGACTTTATAGAGTGCGCTGTCCTCCTTCGTGGCGATATACAGGTTCTCATTCTTCTGATCCAATGTCAGTCCCGTCGGGGAAATCCTTTTGGGCCAAGCCTCTCCAAGCACGACAGAATCTACTTCAACAAGGCCATCATCTGAGGTATCATAAATTCTGATCATATTGTCGTTCCCGCCAGAAGCAAACAGTCTCGAGTGGTCTTCATTGAACGTAAGTCCATACCATGATTTTGGGATTACTGTCATATTTATCATCTCAAATGTATGCGGATCGATAAGCATGATGGATTGTTCACTATGCCCATTATTGGTAACAGCCAGCACCCGGCCATCTTTTGATGCGACCAGGTTAAGGGGGAAGTCACCAAGTGGAATAGATTCTCCGGGGACAGAAAGAGACCAGCCATTCGGGAGTAACACTCGCCGGGAATTCAGCAATGCATCCAGGTTATATTCCCCATCTTTAGCATTGGTACAGGAAAACAGAATAATTGTTAGCATCGAGCTAAGGAATAGAATAAGGAAAGCGATAGAATGTTTCATCATTTGAAAATTGAATATTTCTGATAAATCTAATTCAAACAATTTTTTCTCCCAAAGTTATCTGGCAAATAGTTATTTTAGAACAATATAATTTATTAGGACGGAGCATAATAGTTTATCAGGTTTTGTCAATTAATAACTGATTCCGGGTCATGAAATCATTTGCTACCTCCTTTTTGTTACTCATGCTGGTTTGCGGTACATCCTTCGCCCAGGCAGATGATGTTACCATTATCGATTCCCGGCATTACAGCAATGTTTTGGGGGAGATAAGAAATTACCGGATCTTCTTACCTCCGGGCTACTATGACAATCCCGCAAAAAGATACCCGGTAATCTATTTTTATCATGGCTGGTCGCAAAGATATTTTGGCAGCACCAGCAGCAGTGGATATGATAAGGGAGATGACAACGGTGGTGATAATATCGCCAGCTATGTGGCCGGTCACGAGGTTATCGTAGTTAAACCCGATGGTTATAACCGGAATCCGGATGATGAGTATTACCTTCGACCTTACAATATCGGGCCCGTTGAAACCCAGCGCCAGTTCCCGGTCTATTTCCCTGAGCTGGTTGATTATATAGATGCTCATTACCATACCATTGCCGAAAGGGAGCACAGGGCGGTTTCCGGCTACTCTATGGGTGGTTTTATGACCTTTTGGATCGCGGGCAAATACCCGCATCTTGTTTCTGCAGCGGGGAGCTTCAGCAGTTCCACTGAATTTTGGGTCGGACCGAAAAATACACCTGTTGAATACCGCCATATCGACATGTACAAAAATTATGGTGGCTTGAATGTACGCCTCAATTATGGCAATAAAGATTTTATCCGATGTTACCACCTGGACATGAACAAGGTCTGGACGCAGGTTATGGATAATTATGAATACAAGATTTATGAAGCGGCGCATTCCACATGTGGAATGGCTGAGATGTTTGACTTTTTGATGAGAAGCCTTGAGAATCCACCCCGAAAACCTGAAAAATGGCATCATATTGATGTTTATCCCGCATTTTCTGTTTGGGAATATCAGGTTGGTTCTGACCGTATTGTACCCGGATTTACCATCCTCGAAAATGTAAATGCAGGAGGCTTCAGATGTTCTGTGCGGGAATTCCTGCCTGACGGTGAATTGATGCCATTTGTCAATCTGTCCCTTTCGACGGCCCCTGTTTATGAAAAGAACCAGGAGTATTTGATCAATGATATGGATTATCATCAGGGAACCAGCTCAAAGAAAGTCATTAAGAGTGATCAACAGGGACGGCTAAAAATAGATATTAACGGGGGACTTCATGACATAGGGATCAACCGGGTTGATGATCCGCCAAATATCTGTATAGCCTCGTGGGAGATTGAAAATATGGGATGGGCAGGCCCGAAGAAAGATGTCAGGGTTTCGGTGAGGTTGCTGAATAAAGGAGGCAGCAGGGCAGGGGGTGTAACTGCAAAATTACTCGGAACGAGAAAGAGTGCCAGGGTATTACATAATACTTCCACCTATGGCAGCCTGGCCGTCAATGAAACAAAAAATCCTGATGGGCCATTTACTTTTTCTGTGCAGGCAGATAGTATTGAAATGGAAAGATTTAAGTTGATCATTACAGACCAGGATAAGCATGAATGGACTGAATTTATTGATATCCCGGTAATGACAGACCAGCCTGAGATCACGGATTTTGAAATAGCCGATGGCAAAACATTTCAGATAGCAGAAGCAGGAGATGATACGGTGACCTTGCTTCTGGGTACCGGAAATGGGGATGGGGCAGCCAATCCGGGAGAGTCCATCGTAATTTTGACGGGAGGTCCGGATCTATATCGGCGGACTTTCCTGTATACTTCTGATCCATATGTAAATCCAGGGGGTATCAACACCAGGGTGTCTGACAGCTGGGGCAGTTATGACCATGTTGGAGGTTCGGCAAAATATTCAGTCCCTCTTATATCATCTGACTGTCCCGAAGATCACCAGGTGGAATTTTTTGCCGAGTACTGGCTTCCGGACTATCCTGATCATATTATTAAACGGGGAAAAATAACCATAAGCGTATCAGGGGAAGACCATACAGCACCTCTGGTGCGTTGGGTACAATTGCCTGGTAATAATACACTTCAGGCCCGTATTCATGACGGTGGAAAGATACAGTATGTCAAAGCCAGCCTTAGGTCAAGGGATGATCCCATGAAAGATGATCCCGGTCATTATTTAGAGGTTGAATTAAATGATGATGGAGAAGCAGGGGACAGGGCAGCGGGGGACAATGTATTCAGTGTGAGGATCCCGGAGCAGAAATTCGGATTGTATACCCTTGAAGTTGAATCAGCAGATATTAATGGGAATGTGAGGGTTGAAAAAGATCCTCGAATTTATGTACTATATTAAAAAATCAAATCTTTATTCTATAAACATAATTATATGAAATCCGGAACAAATATGAAGCGTCGCAGATTCCTGAAGAATACTGCCATCGGATTCGTCGGACTCCCCTTGCTTTCAAGCACCTACCGGTATATAGCACCAAGTGACAAAATAAGGGTAGCACATATAGGTATGGGGAATATGGGCAGGGCTCACTTAAACTGGTTTTCGGATTTTAACGATGTTGAGACCGTTGCACTCTGTGATGTAGATGAAGTCAGGTTGAGGGAGAAGCTCAAATTGCTGCAAGAAAAACATCCATTAACAAAAACTGATACATATACTGATTTCAGGCATGTCCTTGACAGGAAAGATATTGATGTAATTACCTGTGCAACCCCTGACCATTGGCATGCCCTGATTGCCATTATGGCTTTTCAGTCAGGCAAGGATGTTTACGGTGAAAAGCCCTTGTCATATTCTGTGCAGGAAGGGCAGGTGATGAAAAGAATCTGGGAAGAAAATGAAGCTGTTTTTCAATTGGGCACACAGATACATGCAACTGAAAACTATCATCGCGTTGCTGAGATCATACAATCAGGATCCCTGGGAAAGATCCATACGGTACGTTTATGGAAAACCGGGGGGTCACCCGGACTGGGTTTCCCGGCATCTGAAATACCTCCTGATTCACTCGATTGGAATATGTGGCTGGGACCTGCTCCTTATGAGGAGTATACACCTGTCCGCTGTCATGGTACATTTCGTTATTTCTTTGATTATTCAGGGGGTGTTTTCGGTGATTTCTGGTGTCACATCGCAGACATCGTATACATGTCACTCAATCCGCAGGGATTATACAGCATTGATACCCGGGGTGAAAGGCCCTGGGATGGAATTGCCGACACGCCCCGCTGGATAGAAGCAGATTTCAAATTCAGGGATCTGGACCTGTACTGGACTACTACCCCGCCCCCGGTCCCCGGAGCAGAGAAAATGCACATAGGGGCACACTTCGAAGGAACAGATGGCTCATTGACATGCGATTACAATACTAGAACAATACGCATAGGAAATGAAATGCTGGATGACGTTGCAGAAATTCCTCAAACCCTTCCTCGGTCCCCTGGTCACCAACGAAATTTCCTGGATGCCGTTAAATCGCGAAAACAGCCTGAGAGCAATCTCACATACGCCAGGGAAATGGCGCTTCCCATGTATCTGGCCCTGATATCATTCCGGCTTAAGCGGAAGTTGAAATGGAATAGCCTTACAGAGCAGTTTGAAGGAGATCCTGCTGCCAATTACTTATTGTCAAGGGCATACAGGGCCCCATGGTCGCTGCCTTAATAGAAAAATATTACCTAAAAATGCTGAAAATGAAAAACATAGTATCAATTGGTTTATTTGCTACACTTCTGTTAATTTCCTGTCTGGGCCAGGAAGATGATGATTTTACTGCTTTGTTTGATGGCAGGAACCTGGATGAATGGATACCTGGTCCGGAAGGTGGTTTTGAAATAATCAATGGCGAATTATATACCGGAGGTGAAGAGGGAAATGATCTGTTCACAAAAAAATGGTATTGCAATTACGTGCTTCGCCTGGAATATATGTTATCGGATGTTGGCAACAGCGGGGTTCTCATACGCTGCAATCCAGAAGCTGCCTGGGAAACCGGGGTAGAGGTACAGTTGCTGGCACCGTGGACCCCTTGGAGAGATGACCTTCATTGTACAGGCTCATTATACGGACATGTAGCAGTGGCCAACCGGCCTGATGAAACAACCGGGATCTGGCATAAGATGGAGATCAAATGTGACCGGCATACAATCAGGGTTTCTGTTGATGATTCCATGACCACCCTGGCCAAGATTGATACGGTCATAACCATGGCGGACAAGCTAATATGCGGTGCCATCGGGCTGCAGGTGAACCATGCCGAAAAGGAAGGCCAATATGCCAAATTCCGGAATATTTACATCAGGGATCTTGATGTTGAGCCTGCATATATATGCGAGGGATTCTATGAAACGGACAGTGTGTTCAGAGCTCAGGCATATTCCGCTGCCCTTAATCTGGGAGCTGAAATGGTCGAACCATTGGCCCTTATGATGTCGGGTGAAAATCCCCTTGCAAAAAGCGGTTCCAAGCAGGTCCTTTTTGATATGGTAGCAAGGGCAACGGACCCTCAGGGTGAAGAGAAATACAAGGATGATGTAGCCGATGCCCTGAATAATAGTGCTGATGGTGTTTCGTCACAAATTGTCAAAGAATATCTTGAATGGTTATCAGGCATGATCAAAAATAGCACAGATGAATAAATTCCTTGATGAGATCCTGGAACAGCCGGCTGCTTTAAAAGACACATTGGTATTCTATGAAAGTGGAGCGGGAAAAGAGTTACTACAGAAAGCAATAGACCTCTATACGGATAATCAGATCACAGGTATTCTCCTGACGGGAATGGGAAGCTCCTTCTTCACTTCATATCTTGCATCCTGTTTATTAAATGCTTATGGGATCCGCGCCTCGGCAGTAAACGCAAGTGAATTGCTGCATTATCATTATTCTTTAATAAGGGAAAATACCTTGCTGGTATGCGTCTCCCAGTCCGGCGAGAGTTACGAGGTTGTTGAATTGCTGCAAAAGCTTCCGGATGATATACCCTGCCTGGCAGTTACGAATGAAGCATCAAGCACGCTGGCGGAGATGGGTGGCGAAGTTCTTTTATCAAAAGCCGGTCATGAAGAAATGACCTCGACAAAGTCCTACGTATCAATAGCCCTTGTCAAGTTGATATTCAGCTGGGCACTGGCCGGTAAATGGCCAGGCACAAAAAAAGCTGAAATACGGCAATTGATCCATCACATTGATGAGCTGCTGGCAAGCCATCAAACCTGGATGCCTGGGATCAACCGTTTCCTTGGTGAATATGATTACATTGAGATGATCGGGCGTGGACCATCCTATGCTTCGGTTCTTCAGGGGGCCTTGATGTTCAAGGAGGCGGTGCGAAACCCGGCCGGGGGCAGCCTTGGAGGCGAGTTCAGGCATGGTCCGATGGAGATGGTGAGGGAGGGATTCAGGGCAGTTGTTTTTGCACCCCGGGGCAATACCTTTGATCAGAGCCTGAAGATGGCAAAAGACATTGCATATTTTAACGGGAGAGTAATGATCATTACCAATACTGTGCTGGATTTATCCGAACCGAATATTCATATTTTCAGGATCAATGTTGATGATGAATATTTATTTACCATTGGCAGCATAATCCCCTTACAGTTCATGGTGAATTCCCGGGCCATTGAACTTGGCCGTAAACCTGGATACTTTACCAGGGGTGCAAAAATCACAAAGACAGAATAGACTAATTAAACTGATACAAGTATGGAGGAAAAAGCAATCCTTGGTGTTGACCTCGGGGGGACAAAAATTTCAAGCGGCCTGATCACTGTCAATGGTGAATTGCTTGGGAATCCATATACCCTGCCCACCGGTGGGAAGGATCCGGGAAAAGCAATTGTCAGCCGGATTTTCAGCGCCGTAGAAAAAACCCTGGATGATGCCCGGTTGAATGTCACGGACATTTCGGGGATAGGGATAGGTGCAACCGGCCCTCTGGATATGAAAGAAGGGCTCATACTGGAATGTCCCTTTCTTCCCACACTTCATAATTTTCCCTTACGAAAGACAGTGCAGGAAAAATTCGGCATCCCTGTATTCCTGGATAATGACGCTAACTGTTTCGGGCTGGGGGAATATTTTTTCGGTGCGGGACGTGGTCATGAAATCATTTTGGGATATACGCTTGGTACCGGTCTTGGCTGTGCCATAGTGATCCAGGGAAGAATATTTGCAGGTGCGACACAGCATGGAGGCGAGGTCGGGACATCACCCTATCAAAATGAGACCATCGAGGATACCGTGTCAGGCAGCGGCATCAGTCGAATTTATAAAGCCATCTGTGGCCAGGATTTACCGGCCCGGGAGATAGCAGCACTTGCCTTTGACGGGGATAAATTCGCCCGTCAGGCCTTTGAACAATTTAG
>LJUP01000172.1 GCA_001303955.1 Bacteroides sp. SM23_62
TGCCCCTGACAGGGGATAAGCCGGTCAAACGTAATCGCCTCCCTTCAGGATCCGGACATCATTTACAAAATTCTTGATCTTCTGTTCGTCCTCCATCTTGCAGACCAGCAAGACATCATCCGTTTCAACAACGATGACATCTTTCAAACCCTGAAGTACAACGAGTTTATCCGCCGGTACACTGACAAGACACCCCTTCAGATCATAACACAATACATGTTCCCCGATAATGGTATTTTCGGTTTTGTCCTTTTCCATCTGGTCATGCAGGGAACCCCAGGTCCCCAGATCCGACCAGCCAATATCTGCGGTGATCACATGGACATTATCGGCCTTCTCCATGATCCCGTAATCGATGGATATGTTTTTACACTCGGCATAGGTCTTCCCTATAAATGCTTCCTCCTCATAGGTATCATATTTACCCTTTCCCTCATTAAAACGGGCATGTATCTCAGGCAGATACCTGGCGAATGAATCGAGAATGGTATCAACAGACCAGAAAAAGATCCCCGAATTCCAGAAAAACTCCCCGCTTTCCAGGAATACCTTGGCAAGCTTCAGATCGGGTTTTTCGGTAAAGGTTTTTACCTTTTTGAGATTCTTGTATTTCTTAACGGTCGATGAACTTCCATTTACCTGGATGTATCCATAACCTGTTTCTGGTCTGCTGGGAGAGATGCCAATGGTCATCAGGGCTTTTTCCTCATGCACGAAACCGAGTCCCTCTTTTACCACATTCAGGAACTCCTTCTCGTCCAGTATAAGGTGATCGGAAGGGGCCACCACCATGCTGGCATCCGGATTTCTCTCGAGGATCTTATAGCTGGCATAGGCAATACATGGAGCGGTATTTCTGCGAAGGGGTTCCAGCAAAATATTCTTGTCGGGAAGCTCCGGAAGTTGTTCCCTTACCAGGTCACCATATATACTGTTTGTGACAATCAAGATGTTCTCCGACGGAATGATCTTGCTGAAACGGTTGAATGTATGTTCCAAAAGGGTTTGGCCGGTACCGAGTATGTCCAGGAATTGTTTTGGCCGGGCAGTTCTGCTCATGGGCCAGAACCTGCTTCCAACACCTCCGGCCATGATCACACAGTAATTGTTTTGATCCATTATTTTACAATTAAACCTGTAAATATACTTCTTAAATTTATACAAATTCCATGATTCCAATGCCCTGTTAGATAACTAAAATTATTACTACTTTTACAGGGGGCCGGTAAACGGTGAACGGTTTGATATTATGCGGTTATTCTACCACCTGGGAAGATATTACATCCTGATTTCCAAGGTTTTTGCTTGGCCTGAAAGATCCCGTATGTACTATCGTCAAACCATGCGGGAGCTGGAATTCCAGGGGATCAATTCCATCGGAATTGTGGTTATTATTTCCATATTCGTAGGGGCGGTGATAACCATCCAGACCGATTATAATATTGAGAGCCCATTGCTGCCCAGATACCTTATTGGTGTCGGTGTCAGGGATATGCTGTTGCTCGAGTTTTCTTCGACCATGGTAGCGCTGATCCTCGCCGGGAAGGTAGGTTCCAGTATAGCCTCAGAACTGGGTACGATGAGGATTACTGAACAGATCGATGCCCTGGAGATCATGGGTGTGAATTCGGCCAGTTTTTTGATCCTGCCCAAAATCATTTCAACCATGTTCTTTTTCCCTCTGCTGACCATTCTCAGCCTGATCGTTGGTATGTCAGGAGGTTATGCAGTGGCCCTTATATCAGATGTCTCGTCACCCCAGGAGTACGTTTATGGCCTGCAGTATGTATTTTATCCTCACTATTTCACCTATGCCCTGAAAAAGATGATCGTGTTCGCGTTTATCATTACCACCATTTCCGCCTATCATGGTTATTATGCGGAAGGGAGTTCCCTTGAGGTGGGAAAATCCTCCACCCGGGCAGTTGTTCACAGCAGCATAGTTATACTGATGTTTAACCTGATCCTGACCAAACTTATTCTTCGTTGATTGAGGTAATTAATATATCCAAATCATTTGGCGATCAACGCGTGCTGGACGATATCAGTATTTCTTTCGAGAAAGGAAAAACCAACCTGATCATCGGTAAGAGTGGTTCAGGAAAGACCGTCCTGCTTAAATCCATCGTCGGGCTTCACGAAGTCGATGAAGGGACTATCCTTTTTGATGACCGGGATTTTACCGGCATGAATTTCAAACAGAAAAAACAGGTCAGGAAGGAATTCGGCATGCTCTTCCAGGGAGCTGCCCTCTTTGATTCGTTCACCGTGGAGGAAAATGTAAGATATCCCCTGGATATGTTTACAGATATGTCCCACGAAGAAAAGATGGAACGTACCAATTTCTGCCTGCACCGTGTTGATATGGACAAGTCCAATCATTTCTTTCCGGCAGAATTAAGCGGAGGCATGCGCAAGCGGGTGGGCATTGCCCGGGCGATCGCGTTGAATCCCAGGTATTTGTTTTGTGATGAACCCAACTCGGGACTCGACCCGCAAACGGCCATCAGGATAGACAAACTGATCAAGGAGATTACAGCGGAATTCGACATTACCACCATCGTAAATACCCACGATATGAATTCAGTGATGGAGATCGGGGACAAAGTCGTTTTCATTTATGAGGGGATCAAATGCTGGGAGGGTACCAGAGATGATATATTGAGTGCAGAGAACCAGTACCTGAATGATTTTGTTTTTGCCACGAATCTTGCCAAGACCGTAAAGCTGATACAGAATAAAAAACACAACCAGGGGGCCGGGTAATCAGGCCCCCTGAGCACCATTGTATTTAACTTGTTCCTTTCTGCTGTTCCAGCCATTCTAAATAAGTTCTTAATTAACTGTTAAATCAATTATTTTAAAATCCCATTTAATAGATTAATTGCACTTTTGTTTTTTAATATTATGAATCAGACTTTTAACGCTTTTGTATTGAGTGTTTTTTGAGTCCAGGTTAAACAATAATTATATATCTTTGTATTCATATATTTTTATACTATTCTATATAAATAATATAATATATAACATGTTTGATCTTAGGGAATGGACTGTAGATTTTAATATTTTTGTGGTCCGATTCACAAGGTCAAACATATTAATCGATTAGGCACATTATGAAAAAACTCGTAGTCCTCGGTGCTGGCACCGGCGGAACAATTATGGTCAACAAACTCAGGAAAGTCCTGGACCGCTCAGCATGGGAGATCACTATTGTTGACCAGCATCAGACTCATTATTACCAGCCGGGATTCCTGTTCATTCCATTCGGGATCTACACCAGCCAGGATGTGATCAAGCCCAAGGCTGATTTCATTCCACCCGGTGTAAAACTGATCTACAAGGAGATTGACAGGGTTGATCCAGAAAACAATAAGGTCCTGCTCGATGGTGGCAAGGTACTGCCTTATGACTTTCTGATCATTGCGACAGGTACCCGGACCGTACCTGAAGAAACCCCCGGATTGAAGGATAAGCTCTGGTATAAGAACATATTTGACTTCTACACCGTTGAAGGAGCTGTAGCCCTCCGTGAATTTTTCAGGGGCTGGGAAGGGGGTAACCTGGTTATGGCCATTGCAGAGATGCCGTTCAAATGCCCTGTAGCACCCCTCGAATTTGTATTTCTCGCGGATGCTTATTTTACTGAAATAGGGATCAGGGACAGGGTGAATATCAAATTTGTGACTCCCCTGCCAGGTGCCTTTACCAAGCCCAGATCCTCCAAAATGCTCGGAGAACTGATGGTGGAGAAAAACATCGGGGTGATCCCTGAATTCTACATAGAAAGTGTGGACAATGACAAGCAGGTACTGAAGTCCTACGACGAACAGGAGATACCTTTCGATGTACTGACCATAGTACCCGTTAATATGGGAAGCGAGATGGTTGAAAGAAGCGGCATGGGTGATGACCTCGGATTCATCCCCACGGATAAATTTACCCTGCGCTCCGAGAAGCATGAGAATATTTTTGTGCTCGGCGATGCTTCCAATATCCCTACTTCAAAAGCCGGTTCTGTGGTTCATTTTGCAGCTGAGGTGGTCTATGAAAACATCCTGAGTGCCATGGAAGGGAGAGAGCTTAAGGCCAAATTTGACGGGCACTCCAACTGTTATATCGAAACCGGATTCGGCAAGGGATCCATCATCGATTTCAATTACGACACAGAACCCCTTCCCGGGACATTCCCTCTGCCGGGAATAGGTCCATTCGGGTTGCTGCAAAATACCAAAATGAACCATTACGGTAAAGTCCTGTTTCGCTGGATCTACTGGCATATCCTTCTGAAAGGCAAGGAAATGCCTATTGAGAATGAGATGACCATGGCCGGAAAAAAATTATAATGCATTAAATCATCTGGAAAATGGCTGAAAAAGATCTACAGAAACAGATCGACGATATCAATATAAAGCTGGATGCCATCCTGGAATGTGCGACTGCCCAGAAACTGCGCAGTGAGCGCCTGGATGACCTGATGGAGGATGTGAATATCATCGCCAAAGATGCTTTCAGAAGTACTGTTGAGGAACTCGAAAGGCAGGGAGTTGAACTGAATTGGGATGACCTCAAGTTCCTTACGTTCAAACTCATGAAAAACATTGGTAAGTTCACTTTTGTGCTGGACACCTTCGAAAGTCTCTATGACCTGATGCAGGACCTGGGACCCGTTGCCAATGAGGTGATTATAGACATGATACGCAAAATGCATGAGTTCGAACAAAAGGGTTATTTTGAATTCTTTGCAGAAATCACCCGTGCCCTGGATACCATCATTACCCATTACTCGGGTGAAGATGTCAAGCTGCTTGCTGATAACATCGTCACCATCATGGATACCCTGAAGAACCTGACCCAGCCCGAGATGCTCCGGGCCATGAACAATGCGGTGAATGTATTCCAGAAACTGGAAGTGGATAATATCCCGGAATATTCAATCTGGAAGGCAATGAAAGAGATGCGGTCACCCGAAATGAAAAAAGGTATCGGATTCATGATCACCTTCCTGAAAAATCTCTCAAACGAAAATGTAGCAGCAATTCAACAATAATTATCTTTTATCAATAACAATTAAATTTTATCAATTATGGCAACAAAAACATATGCAGGTGTAAACGTGGATGTGACAGATGATGGATACCTGACCGATCCATCCCAGTGGAACAAGGACATCGCTGCAGAGATCGCCAGGGAAGAAGGTATCGAGCTGACGGACAAGCATTTCGAAGTGCTCACCTTCCTGAGGGCAGAAAATGACAAGGGAACCCAGCTAACCATCCGCATGGTTGGAAAATCCGGTATCACAGACATCAAGGGTTTGTACCAGTTGTTTCCGGCCGGACCGCTGAAGAAATCCTCAAGGATCGCCGGGATACCCAAACCAACCAGTTGTGTTTAATTATTTAACCGTATTATTATGGCTGAAGAAAAAAAAGAGACACCTTTAAAGAAGGTATTGATTATCGTAGCCAAGGGTTCCATCGAAGATATATATGCTGGACTTGTAATGGCTAACGGAGCCGTCATGGAAGGCATTGAAACCAAGCTGTTCTTTACCTTCTTCGGGATGGATGCCATTATCAAAAAAAGGCAGAACAAAGCCAAGACCGCAACCGTCGGAAATCCTGCCATGCGTATGCCGGGGGGACTCCCATTCCCGACTTTGCTCGGGACGTTGCCCGGTGTTGAAGCCGGGGTATCCGCCATGATGAAAAGCCAGATGGAAGCCCTGGATGTGCCACCCGTGGATGAATTCATTGAGATGATCGTGGCCGGTGGTGGGGAACTCTATGCCTGCAAGCTTGCGTTTGATATGTTCAAGCTGAAAAGGGAACAACTGGATGACAATGTAATCGATGTCATTACCGTGGGTCAGTTATACGAAATGGCTGGCGGTGAAAACACCCAGATCATCTTTACCTGATCCATTTTAACCAAAGACACGATCCAGTATAATTCTCAAGGATATCAGGACGTCGCTGACCTGATATCCTTGAGAAGCATTACACCAAATCAAGAATTGAAATTGATCATGCCGAAGCCATGATCTGATTGCCTGAAGAGGATATTTAAAGATTTTAAGCAACGTTTAAATATCCTCTTTAAGATTTTGGTTTTTCTTTGGCTTAATCGATTTCTTCGTAGTCTACGTAGTCGCCTTCCTTTGAATTGATCCCTTTATCCCTTTTCTTGAAATCAGTAATGGTGACATCTCCATGTCCGGTTGATTTTCTGAATTCTTTTTCCTTTTTGCCAGGGGGTGCCTTGTCCTTTTTGGTTGAGCCGAAGATGGCTGGCACAATGTATTTATCAAGGAACCTGATCAGGTAATAGACCAGAATAATGATCAATAATATGCGGATAAATGCCATGCTGATAGTCGAAGGATAATCTCCGCAAAGTAAAGGGTTTTTTTCCAAAGGCTGGCAGTCCTGCCAGGGGAATTTGGCCAATCGCAGGATCGGCAGGCCTAATCTATCAGTGGCCGGTCTTTCTTGCTTCCACTGGCATCACAGCCGAATACCAGGTTGAATCCCAGGCGGAAGTTCAATGAAGAAAACTCCTGTGGCCAGAAGTAGGCCGAAGGGGCCTGGTCGGTAATGAAATAAAAGTTAAGTGGTCCGCCACGAACGGATAGTCCGAGTCCCAGGTTCTTATAATTACTACCGTAAACCGAATAACTCAAGGAACCACTGAGCATACCAAATGGCTGATAATTAGCCGATATGGTAAACTGATTGTAGAATTTGTAATTATGTATACGGGTCCGGAAAACCCCTCCAAATCGTACTTTTTCTGTAAGTTCATAGGCAGCTCCGAGATAAACCCTTGCCGAAAGGAACGAGGTATAAGCATTTTTTGTCACCCTGATTTTAGTGGCATTCTCCAGGGAATCAAGCAAGGCTTCCCCCGCATCCCAGTCATCATCCAGGGTGTATTCCACGCCTTCGAAAGTATAGTCTGTCTCCTGGGTAAAGTTGTAGAGCGAATTCCTCCAGCGGATGAAGCCCAGATTAAGCACGCTGGCAGATACAATAACTTTTTCGACCGGCCTGTAATTAAAACCGAAATCCAGGGCAAAACCCGGATTCCTGATCCCGAAAACAGTACTTAATCCAGAAGGTGTGATCAGGTCCGGAAGCCCGGTCGGTATTCCTAAAAGAAGGTCCATCTGATCCAGTTCGGTCAAACTCCGGATGCTGTCAATGTCCAGGTAACCATCCTCGTCAATGGGCAAATCTACATAGGGCAGCGATGCATCTACAAGGATATCCGACTTCAGATTCCACTCGTCTATGGATGTTTTCAGATTAATATCACTCTGCCGGGTGGTAACATTGCCCGTTCCAAGAAGCAGTTTTGCCCTGGCCCCGAGTTGGAATTCATCTTCGAAATTATAAGACACACCAAAGGCAAGCTCATGGTAATAACTGGCATTGTTTGCCAGATCGCTGAAATTAAATTTCGACTGGACCAGGTTCCCATTGATTAAAAATTCGGCCAAATCCCTGGAGAAAGATAAATGCTGATCAATCCGCTCGGAGAAATCAAAGGTGAAGAAGAACATCTCTTGCTTCCATCCAAGAGAGATCAAAGTGGAGGAAGCTCCTGCCCTGATTACATTCATTGGCTTCAGGGCATCCAGAAATTTTTGTTTATCTCCTTCCGGATGCATAAAGGTGATGTATTTCCCCTCAGAACTGTTCCAGGTAAATATATCCTTGTAATGAAGAGAATTTGAAACAACCTCAAAACGCAAGGGAGACAGGACCGGAAATCCAATATATGACCGGCATTCTGGCTGGAATGCAGGGTTCAGCTGGTTGGCCTGGGGCACCATGTACATGTAATAATAGGTGTTGCTGAATTGTGCCGATGCACCTGTCCAGGCTAAAATTGCCATGCAACACAGAATGGTTATAAAGCGGATTCTTTCAGGCATGGTGATGTGTTTTAGCTTAATTGTTCTCATCCGAAGTAACGCTGACCTCGGCCCTTGCCCCAAGTTTAAAGCCAAGCGAGTTGGTGGAATAGAATTTTATATCCCGGATACCCTGATCCGTGGTTTCCACCAATGTTTTTATCATGATCCTCTCGGTAATAAAAACATTGTCAATCTGGGATTCCGTAAGGGTAACCACCACTTTCTTGTAGGTGGTCATGATCACTTTTCCGTCATCATCGACAACCCCTGAGGGCAGTATGTTCCAGTTCTGTTCATTGAACAAGGAATCAAGTTTATTATGGTTGCCATCCATCAGATATACCTGTATGCTCACCTCCAGTGGCAGTCTGTTTTCGGTTTCCAGCTGGAACATGAATGATTTGATGTTTTCCCGGCCGAAACCCTCCTCCCCGCCTATTTTAAAATCAAAGGTGTCAGCCAGTTCGAGTCCTTCTGCCCTAAGGTGCATAGGTATCACCACTTCAATGTTCACATCCAGGTGGCTGGTATCCAGAATGAAATTGTTCATAAAACCTGTCGGATTCCCGAGCGCATTTACAGAGAATTGAATTCCCGTAAGATCCGTACTGGCAATTTGATTGATATTGCTGTTGTTTCTGTCAATGGCTGTTTGGGAAAATATTTTCTGCCCTATCTGGTCAATGGTTGGCGCATTTATGATGATTGGATTGACATCAGGATCAAGGGTGATCGGAGTCATAGATGCGTCTTTGAACCTGGCTTCCAGGTCCAGCAATTCAATGCCGAACGGGACACCGAACGAATTATCCACCTTCAGGTGTAACTGCGGGTCGGCCAGCTGTATCCTTCCCCTGAAATCCTCAGGCGTGGAGCTGAACTCAATCAGATCTTTATCAATGATCAGGCTGTCATATACCCCGGCATAACCATAGACGGCCTGGTAGTCAAGGTCCTCAAAGGCCTTGGTGATATGCACAATCTCGCTGGCCAGGATATCTGCACCCGAATTGATCAGCGTGAATTCGAAAACCATTTCGAGAAATGTTGTGTCGGGGTTCGAATTGTCCAGGTAAAGGGAACTGCCTGCCAGGGGCACCCTTAAAGTAGTAGAGAAATTCCCTGAGGGATCACTGATATCGATGGTCTGGCGGTATTGCTGTCCGTTTAATTCAATCTGGTCAGAATAAATGGTAAGGGTCCCTGTATGCTTGATGGTGGAGGTGACATAGATCACTATTTCCCCTCCCTTCATCCGAATACTGTCAAGTCGTTCATCTCCCATTCTTGCAAATTCATAGTTTTTGGTCTGTACAAAGGTGGTGTCGTCACCGATATTGCCAAGGGTTGATCCGGGGATGTCCACTTCGCTCTGGAAGAATACCTGAATGAAACGCTGGTTGGAGATATCGAGGTATTCGTTTGCATAAACCGTTTCAGAAGTGTCAAAAATAAAATACAAAAAGTGGGTACTGTCTTCAATCAGGTAACCGCTTGTATCAAACCTGGTAAGCATGTCTTCAATGCTGAGGTCGCCATAGATCAGGGGACCCTCGAAAACCGGTTCCCATTGGACTGTTAAATCATATTTGTCAGCCATCCATTCATCATTCACGCAGGAAATAAAGGCAAGCAACAAGCAAAGAATGGCCGCGTGCGGAAGGAATTTCTTTAACCACATATGATTCGTGTTTACAATATCCTCATTGTACGGAGTAATTGTATAAAAAGTTATCTCCGCTGCCTACGATGAGGTTGAATTTGGAATCAGCCCTGCTGATCACCCCGATACTGAAGGGGGTTGACCCCGGTAATGGGAATCCCTTGTAAAGGGACCCGTCACTGTTAACCAGGTAAATTTTATTGTTATCCGACGATACCAATCCAATTTTCTTGTTTCCATGGGAAAACTGGTAAACCACTGGGGCATGGTTAATTTCAGCACGAGCATCATAGCTGAACCTTTTCGAGCCATCATGTTTGTAGACCTTCAGTTCCCCTTTATCAGCAAAAATGAATTCCCTCCGGCCATCCCCATCCAGGTCACTGTACTCAAAGTAGTGATCACCTGTAAACTGTTCGATTTCAACGGTTTCCACGGATCCGTCAAAATAGATGAACTGCACCCGTCCGGATGAATCTGTCAGGGCCAGCCGGGGTTTGATGCCGGTTGTGTTGCTTTCCAGTATGAAACGGGCATTTTTGGATACCGGGAAATGCTTTTTCACGCTGACCCTTATTTCCCCCCTCCGATTCAGTATATAACAGGTAAAATGATCCGCAAATACAATATAATCCTTATTGCCGATCCGAAAATGTCTGAGGGGATCCTCCACCCTTCCTTCTGTCTTCCCGAAGTTCCACCCCTTAACAATGGCTCCTTCCTTATCATACAGGTAGATTCCCTTATCCTCGGCGGCCAGGAATATGCGGTAATCCCTGCTTTTCTCATAGTCAAAAAGGGCCAGCCCATTGGTTGCCGGTGATCGTAATTTCACCGGATACCTCTCTACATAGTTCCCGTTACGGTCCAATAAATGAAGCTGCTCACTTGTATTGAAAAGAAGCTGAAATTTCCCGTTCTTATAAAAATCTATCTGGTAAATATCGCTCAGGATCTGTCCATCAATCTTTTGTTTCCACAGGATCCTGCCTGAATTATTCAACAGGTAGACATTATGCCTGGCATCCTGCACAAAGATCTCCTTCTCCCCGGTGTAATGATTGACGACGAATTTAGGCTTGGTAATGACCCGGGATTCCAGCCTGCTTTCCCATACGGTCTGGGCCTCGTCCCTCATGTCGGGAGTATATTTAAGGATGATGTTGTTATAAGCCAGGTCATTTTCAGATGTTATCTGGTAAGCAAAAGCCTGGAACTTGAATAAATGATCCTTCTCCTCAAGGATCTTTGTGACCAGGTCCGGACGAAGGTATCTTTCCATCAACCTGGTTGACCCGGGGAAATTCAGGTAAAAGTATAAATTTGAGCGGGATGCCAGGTATTCTGAGAACTGGTGATATTCCAGGTCACTGCTCAGGTTGTTCCCGATCTGGTTGGCATGGATGTATTTGGAAAGGGACTGCACGGAATTGCCGAAGATCAGGTAATTATCAAAAAAAGTGCAATACTTGCTGTTGATCCCTTCAAACATCTTACCAAACAGTTTCATTGGCAGATAAGGTACCGGCAACTGGTAAAATGTGAACCTGACATCACCCATTACCTGCTGCTGAACGATCAGTGAGGAAAGAGAGATCCCGTCATGCTCACAAACGATCGTCAGCCATTCCTTCAGCTTTTCTGCGGCCAGGCTCTGGCTTTTTGTATGGCAAACCACATAGGCATTCTCATCCCAGCCAAAATTCCGGATATCAGTCAGCACCAGGGCCACCTGCCTGTCAAATACCGGCAGGAGGAGTTTATCCAGGTCCATCTTGTATTTCTCATTCAATGACCTGAGTTCGCGGAGGTAGGCCCGGCCATGACCATGTATTTCAAGATGTTCCATGTAAGCTTTTTTATACCCGG
>LJUP01000173.1 GCA_001303955.1 Bacteroides sp. SM23_62
AGGGGCATAAAAACCGAGAAAGAACTTTCCTATATGGAACTGGCAAACAGGATCACCAAAAAAGCATACCAGTGGGCGTTTGCACAGGTCGAGCCCGGCATGACCCCGCAGGATCTGAGTGCCTTGATCTCAACCGGACATGAGAACCTGGGCGCCACCGGTGGAGGCTGGCCATTGTTCGGTCCCCTTTCAGCCTTCCCCCATGGATCAAGGCAGGAATATCACCTGAGGGACGGGGATATTATCCTGGTGGATGGGGGATGCACCGTGGAGGGTTACCGTTCAGATGTTACCCGCACCTTTGTTTTCGGTCAGCCTGATGATCATCAGAAAAGGGTTTTTGACATTGTAAAGCGAGCCCAGGATGCGGCCTTTGGGACAGTTCGTCCGGGGATTACGGCCGGGGAAATTGACCGGGCGGCACGAAAAGTGATTGAAGATGCGGGATACGGACCCGGTTATACCTATTTCGTACACCGGCTGGGACATGGAATAGGATTGGAATGGCACGAGTGGCCCTACCTGGTCAAGGACAATCCCCTTCCGCTGGAACCAGGCATGACCATGTCCAACGAGCCCGGCATCTATATTTATGATGAATTCGGGCTTCGCATTGAAGATTGTTTTGTCGTGACAGAAGATGGGGGCAAATATCTTGGAGGCATGCTTTGCGAGTCACTTGAACAACCATTCGTTGAATAATTGGTATTGACAACGGCATTTGCTAAATTTATAGGAGACCCTAATTCACAGCTGATAGCATTATACAATGAACAACCAGGGTATCTGCAAGCTGGTTATTTCATTATTATCGCTGGTTCCGGTCGTGCTCCATGCCCAGATCGAACTGGAAGTCATCACCAATCCTGAAGATGTAAGGATTCATCATATCGGTCCGGAAGACGGACTGACCACCGAAAATATCTATGACCTGCATATTGATTCCTATGGATTTTTATGGTTCAGTTCAGATTATGGCCTGGGATATTATGACGGATACAGTGTCCGGACCTTCGTCAATAAGGAAAATGATGATACTTCTCTGCCTGATGATTTTGTGTATACCATTTATGAAGATAAAGCGGGTAATATATGGGCATCTACCCGCAGGGGACTCAGCAGGTTTGACCGGGGCAAGGAAGGCTTCCAGACCTACTACCCGGATCCTCAAAATCTGAACAGTCCGGATAACAACATTTATTTTGTAGAAGAAGACTCTAAAGGGATTTTCTGGGTCTTCTCGGATGCAGGTTTACTAACCTTCAACAAAGATGACAAACAGTTCGTCAGGTTCAATCGGAACCCTATATACCTGTACAATCCAAAACCACAGCTCCTGCCACACTGGGCTGATGTAATGTTTGCCGAAGATGCTAATGCAAATGTCTGGTTGTCCGGTATTCTTCCCAGCAATGGTGTATATAAATATGACAGAGAAAAAGATGCATTCACACTGTATCAGTATGCAGCTGGACTGAAGTATCATCAATCCATCATTGGAACTTTCAGCGTTACCCTTGATGATCATGGATCAATTTGGGTTTCCTCATTTGGTGCTGGACTTTACAAACTGATTGATGAGACAAATGCGGAATTCAAACAATACCTGTCTGAACCTGATGATCCCTCCAGCATTCTCAGCAATCGTCTTGAACATATTTTCCTGGATCCCTCCGGGGATCTATGGATATCCGGATTGTCCGGCTTCTCAAGGTACCATTTTGACAGTGATGATTTCACAGCTTATCATGTGCCGCTTAATGCAGAGGCAGAAAATATATTTCTGAGATTCAGTGCAGATCACAAGGGCCGTCTATGGTGTACTTCCTGGGAGGGTTTTTATTGTTTTGATCCAAACAGTAACCTTATTAAACATTATTTATATGATCCCGTCTACCCCTATAAAGTATATTATGAAGACAGAGCGTTTCCCATGACCGCAGCAACCCCGGCGCATGCAAATGACATTATTGACCTGGTCATCGATGACAGGGGGAATACATGGGTATCCGTTTTATCGGAAGGGATTTATAAAATTGATGAATATGATAAATCTTTCAGGCACTATTCTGGCCAGCATGATATCAGCAGCATCTACCATGATAAGGATGGACCGCTATGGCTGGGTACTGCAAAAAAAGGATTATCCTTATCGGATCCCATTAGAAGTGAAAAGTATTATACCTATCAGGCCGGACCATCCAAAAGTCTGGATAAGAGCATCATCAGCAGTAATGCAATCCGGAAGATATATAAGGATAAACAAAATAATCTCTGGATTGGGACAGGCCACGGGTTAAATAAAATCGGAGCATCAGGCCGAAGTGATCTGGATCGGAAACCTGCGATTTCCTTTCATAAATATTTTTATGAACATCCTGATCTTGAAAGCTTTCAGGGAAATGAAGTTGTTGATATATTGGAAGATAGCATGGGTAACCTGTGGATAGCAACGGACCTGGGATTGAGTCTTCTGGACAGGGAGACCGATCACTTCTCACACATTTTAAGTGATCCTGAAGACCTGCTGCAGAATGAATACTCATTTGATTGTTCCATAGTGGAATTGTTTGGGGACCAGGAAGGTTATTTATGGATCGGCACGACCAATTGTGGCCTGTTCAGATACAGCATTGATGATAATTCATTGATTGGATATCAGAATATTCCTGGAGATAAGACCACCCTTAGCGATAACAATATCAGGCAGATTACGGAGGATCCCTGGGGCAGGTTATGGATTGGAACATCCGAGGGATTGAACCTGCATGACAGGCAAACAGGAAGTTTTCGCTTTTTTGGAGCGAAGGAAGATTTTCATGGTGAAATGCTGCAGGGATTGGTTTGTGATGATCATGGAAACCTTTGGATCAGCCATAATCAGGGAATCTCAAAACTATCCCTGACCAGAGATGATGCATGGTTGGATAAGCCCCTTTTTAATCATTATGATGCAAGTGACGGACTTCAGGGACATACTTTTAATCGCGATGCGGTTTTCAAATCTGCCAGCGGAGAGATATACTTCGGTGGCACCAACGGATATAATGTATTTCACCCGGATAGCATCAAGGTCAATCCCAACAGACCTGCCGTCTACATAACTTCATTTTATATCGACCAGGAAAGGATCTATTTTGATCGGCCTGTTTATGAAATGGAGAACATTCACCTGAAGCACAGGGACAATATTTTTTCCCTCGGATTTGTGGCCTTGAATTACAGCAATTCGCATAAAAATCAATATGCTTACCAGTTGGAAGGTTTTGAAGATGACTGGACATATTCAGGGAATACCAGAGAAGTGAGGTATACCAATATAGATCCCGGAAGATATACCTTCCGTGTCAGGGGCAGTAACAATGATGGATTATGGAATGCGAATCCGGCATCCATCAATATCATCATACATCCTCCCTGGTACCTCAATACCATGGCTTATATTGCCTATGTAATCCTTATATTACTGGTGATTATCGGATATATCAGGTGGCGGACCATGCGGCTCAGAAAGGATAAGCAAAGGCTGGAACAGGAGGTGAAAGAGAGAACTGCCACCATTGAGCAGCAGAAAAACGAGATCATGGCCGCCAACAAGGAGCTGGAAAACCAGAAGGAAGAACTGCTCAGTCAGAAGAAGGAGCTGTTGAGTCAGAAAGAAGAACTGCAGCAGACCCTGGATCAGTTGAAGGAGACCCAGGATCAGCTGATCCAGTCAGAAAAACTGGCTGCTCTCGGGGGACTGGTAGCCGGGGTGGCCCATGAGATCAACACGCCCGTCGGGATCAGTGTGACAGCTGCTTCCAGCCTGATGGATGAGACCACCCAGATGGCTGAACTTTACAAACAAAACAGGATCAGCCGTAACGAGTTCAAAGAATACCTGAACACAGCCAACCAGAGTGCGAGACTGATACTTTCCAATATGGAACGTACGGCCAACCTTGTACAGAGTTTTAAGCAGGTTTCGATTGACCAGTCCACTTCCCAGGAACGAAAATTTAAGTTGAAGGGATATGCTGAAGACGTTTTTCGCAGCCTGTATTCAGTGCTGAAGAACCGGAAGATCACCATTGACCTCGATATGGATGATGATCTTGAACTGGATAGTTATCCGGGGACTTTCTCGCAGATTATCACCAACCTGGTGCTGAACAGCCTGACGCACGCTTACGATCAGCATGATGAGGGCAGGATAACCTTAACGGCCCGGACTGATAATGATAAACTGTACTTTGAATATGCTGATGATGGCAGGGGAATATCAAAGGAAAACATGGGTAAGATCTTTGAACCTTTCTTTACGACCAATAAAAAAATGGGTTCCGGACTGGGCATGCATATTGTCTACAACCTTGTCACACAAAAGCTGAACGGAATGATCACCTGCGAAAGTGAATTGAATAAGGGCACCAGGTTCAGGATTGAGATGCCCCTGGCATAGGACAATCACTCCGGAAAATCAGGATGGGGGAATGCCACCCTTTTTCCATCCAGGTCATCTTACCCGGTCATGCCCGCGACCATCCCGGTTGCCAATGGACTTCATTTTTGTTTACCCAGCTCGATGGGATCTGTCTTATCGGCCGAAAAAGGTTGTATCGTAAATGAGAACTGATACGTTTCAGGCAGTACCCGGTATTTATTCATTACCGAGATGGCTGTGCAGCCCACGCCGCTTACCCGGTGATCCAGGTTCAGCGTGATCCCATCGGTATCCTTCAGCTGGAATGCGTAATATGACCTGTCCAGGTTCCCGGGATCATATTTCTGCGCACTGAAATGAAACAGCTTGTCACCGGTAACAAAGAGACCCATACCCTCATTACTGGTCAGTGACATCCAGTGTACATCTGTCCTGTTACCATGATCCTGGGGAATGATGTAAGGCACATAGGCATGCTCTACCGTACTTTTGTAAATGCCCATCCTGGCACCGGTCTTCCTGTCCGGATAGGTTTCAAAGGGTCCCCTGCCAAGCCATTCCATTTCCTGGAAGGCTTCAGGGAGCTGCATCTGCAATCCGATTTTCGGCAGCCAGTGAGTCATATGGCCATGGGGTGTCGAACTTACCTTGATATGGATCCGACCGTCACCCTGAACCAGGTAGGTATAATGCACATCAAACCCCGTGGTGTAATTATTGGAAGAGAGGCTGACCGTTGCCTGGAGTTCCACCAGATCATCCAGTTCCCGGACCAGCTTGAATTCTTCGAGCAGGGGTACAAGTTTATCCAGACCGATGGACCGCCAGCCATTTGCATGGTTCCTGCCCATGCCCGGTTTCCTGTGCCCTATATCTGTTCGACCGGTTCCCCAGGCATCCAGTTCATTGGCCAGGGGTGCCCTCCACACATTGAACCCCGGACCCTTTTTGATCATCTCAACACCCCTGTATTTCATTGACCCCAGTACACCTGTGCCGGTGTCAAATGCATATGCAAAACCCCCACCACTGACGGTAATGGAATTTTCCGTTTCTTCAACCGCGAGGGGAGAACCAGGCAGTCGAGGCGCTTGTTCTGCTGGTCTGTACCAGGGAAGCTCAAATTGTTCCCAGGCTACCTCATGCCCTTTTTCTGCCCATACTGTTTTTTCAGGCAGGGTAAACTGTACCAGCAGGTAATAACGGGTTTCCACTTGTATGTCCGGTATTTTATAGGGGATCTTTATGGTTTTCTTTTCTTGGGGACCAATATCCAGGTCCAGGGTACCCTTCTGAATGATCTCACCGTCAGCCGAAATGGACCAGTGTGCCTCCAGTGCTGAGAGGTTTTTGAAATGATGCCTGTTAAGGATGGTAAGCTCCCCTGTTTCGATATCATTTGCTTCCACCCCTACGGGCTGGGGTGTTTTTTTTAGCTGCCAGAGCTCGGGCTGAATCCTTCGGTCCGGCCAGACCAGTCCATAGGTCCTCCCGGGAATACCAATGGAATAATACGTACCGTTTTCCTGTACTTCTTCAAAGTCCAGCCACAGTTTTGCTTCCGACTGCATACCGGCCGGATCATCTTGAAGCCTCTCCATGCTGACCAGGGCATCGAAGATCCTCACCTTGTCGATTTTTGCATGGCACATATACCCCTGGTGGCTGTCAATGATCTCCGAACTCTTGCCTATGTTCACGGCGTAAGGGCCATCCATGATATTCCCGGTGCAGATTTCTGCTCCCAGCAGGGATCCGTTCACATATATACTCAGTTTTTCACCATCATAGGTCCCTGCCACATGATGCCAGTTATGGAGCCAGTTATCCGGCACCTCAGCTTTTACAACGTGCTTTTCGCTGGTGGTGACGTAGAATTCAAGATTTGTATCGTCTGACTGGATCAGGCCAAACTGGTAATCACCTTTTGTTAAAAAGTAGGCATCTCCGTTCCAGGGTTCCGGGTATACCCAGAAGGAAAGGGTTAGTTTATCGCCGGAAATATCGAGTGCCGGATCGCGGTAGACCTCCACCCAGTCGTCATGTCCGCTGAGGGAAAGAGCCTTGCCGAATTTCCCTTCCACCAGGTGGGCCTTGTGCATGAGCGCACACTGGATCTGATGAGGTGAAGCATCCGGTGTGGTGATCACCGGCAGGGCAATACCCGGACTGATCCAGTCCCATATGGCTCCCCCGGTCAGCCTGGGATACTGGTAGATCAGTTCCCAGTACTCTTCCAGTCCACCAAGACTGTTCCCGGTGGCCGCAATATATTCATCCATGAACGATGGCCGTGGATCCTGGGATTCCGGGACCATGGCAAAGCGGTTTTTCAGGGTGAAAGGTTGTAAATACCTTGGACCGACAATATCCTCGCATTTTATGGGATTGGTCTTCGGGTCACGGTCATCATTTCCCCCGTACATCCAGGCCGGCCGGCTCGGATCAAGTTTCTTCCCTTCATCCATGATGGCACAAAGGTTGTTGCCGGGTCCGCTTTCATTGCCTGCACTCCAGATCACCACACTCGGATGGTTGCGGTCCCGGTACACCAGTTTCTTCATCCTGTCCAGATACTGCGCCCTCCAGAGGGGATCATGAGAGATGAACTGGTATGCATGGGCCTCATCCCCCGTCTCATCCACGATGTACATGCCCAGTTCATCCGCCAGTTCAATATATTCTACATTGGGAGGATAATGGCAGGTACGGACACAATTGATATTGAACTGCTTCATCAGGACCAGGTCCTTTTTCATTGTCTCCACATCCACCATATGCCCCGTCTCCGGATGTTGCATATGGCTGTTCACCCCGTTGAACTTGACCGGGACGCCATTGATATAAATGGCCTGGTTCCTGACCTCCACCTCCCGGAAACCGACACGGCTGCCAAGGATCTCGGTCACATTTCCCTCGGCATTCATCAGTTCGATGATCAGGGTGTAAAGATTTGGGTATTCGGCTGACCATTTCTTGGGATTTTCCACCCTGGCAGAAAGGGTGTTTTCTGCCAGGGTATTTGATTGATCAGGATCGACTTTGCCTGTCAGTGCGTTTGGGAATACAGGTTTCTTCAGGTCATCATACAACTGGATGCGAAGGGAGAACCCGCCCAGCTGGGTTTTACCGTGGTTGATAATCCTCGATTGTACCTTCAGGATAGCATTCCGGTAAACATCGTCCAGGTCCGTGGTCACATAGTAATCGAAAACATGCACCTTGGGGGTTGCCATGAGGTATACGTCCCTGAAAATCCCTGAAAGCCGCCACATGTCCTGGTCCTCCATGTAGGAGCCATCACTGTATCTCAGCACCTTTACCGCAATGGTATTCCTGCCGCGAACGAGGAATTCCGTAATGTCATATTCGGCCGGTTCCATGCCCCCCTGGTTATATCCAACTTCCTGCCCGTTGATCCAGACGTATGAGGCGGAATGTACCCCCTCGAAATGCAGCAATACCTGTCTGCCCTTCCAGTCCCTGGGAAGGGTGAAGGTCCGGACATATGATCCCACCGGGTTGAAGTTTTTGGGGACTCCCGGGGGATTGTCCGGAAAGGGATGGCCTATATTCCGGAACATGGGATGGCCAAATCCTTCCATCTGCCAGTTCGACGGCACCCTGATATCGTACCAGTCCCCCGTATCATACCCCTTTTTGAAAAAATCCTTCGGGGCTTTCTCCGGGTTGTCAGCGAGATGAAATTTCCATGTCCCGTTCAGCGTGAAATGGTAAGGAGAAGATTTCCGCTTGTTCTCCAGGGCCTGTTCAATGGTCTCAAAAGGCATCAGGGTGGTGTGCGGAAGGGTCTGATTGCGTTCAAAAATTTCCGGGTTTTCCCATTCAGGCTGCTCCTGCGAATATCCAGCGGCGGATATGAGCAGACCGGCAAGTGCGAGGATCGAATAACTTTTTAATATCATAATCAAATGGTTTAAAGGAGAGGCATTTTTAAGTGAGCTTTGTTGAAGTAATTTAAAAATAAAATTTGAAATCCATTATATTTGATGATTCACATTGCAACGCATGAAAAATGAACGCCTCTATTCCCTGGATCTGTTCCGGGGGATCACCATGTTCCTCCTGGTTGTTGAAGGAACCCAACTTTACAGCGCTCTCCTGGATTACGGTCCCCAAGAAGGATTTTTTAACGGATTGATCCTGCAATTCCACCATCATCCTTGGAATGGTTTACGGTTCTGGGACCTGGTACAACCCTTTTTTATGTTTATTGTCGGGGTGGCCATGGCTTTTTCTCTTAAAAAGAGATGGGGAAAAGGACAGACCTGGATGCAATCCTTCCGGCACATATTGGTACGATGCCTGGTCTTACTGCTTTTCGGGGTGCTCCTGCATTGCGGGTACAGGGGAAAGCTCGTATGGGAACTGTGGAATGTCCTGTGCCAGTTATCCTTCACCATCCTGCTGGCCTTTCTGATCTTTAAATTCCCTTTCCGGGTACAGCTGCTCATCAGTGTGGGATTGCTGCTGCTGACCGAAATACTTTACCGTTATACCGGTATAGAGGGTTTTGACAAGCCATTTGTGAAGGGGGAAAACTTCGGATCCTGGATGGACATGGTATTGATGGGCAAGCTCAGTGGTGGAGGATGGGTGGCAATCAATGCTATTCCTACGGCTGCCCACACAATCTGGGGGGTACTGGCCGGGAAAATTCTTCAAAGCCAAAAATCAGCAAGGGATAAATTCCTGCAATTGTTCATCCCCGGTGTGGTCTTCCTGGTACTGGGCTATTCAATGGACTGGACGGGACTCACCCCCATCATCAAAAGGATATGCACTTCTTCGTTCGTGATCGCCTCCGGCGGATGGTGTTTGGTTGGCCTGGCACTCTGCTACTGGATTGCAGACATTAAGGGGTACCAGAAATGGGGACTGGTATTCGTGGTTGTCGGCATGAACCCGATTTTTATATACATGTTCAGCAATACCGTTGGCTCGCAATGGTTTAATTCCTTTATGGAAATATTTACCGGGGGATTGCTGCTCTCACTCGGGGCTTCTGAGGGGACCGTACAGGTAGCCAATGCACTGGTTGTATTTGGCATGGAGTGGTATCTCTGCTATTGGCTGTACAGGAAAAAGATTTTTATCAAGATTTGACCATGTTTGCGATCTCCTTAACTGCCGAGATAAACCTGTCCAGGTCCTCCGTTGTTATATACACATTGGGTGTTACCCTGACACCGTGGATATTCTCCCAGTCGATGGAAATCGTATAGATCCTGAAATCGTTCATCAGTTTTTGTTGTATGTCCGCAGGTTCTATCCCTTCGCTGCCAAAATTCCCGAGGCCGCATGAGAATTCGGGTTTCATGGAGGTATTGAAATATATTCCCGGCACATCCTTGAGTCCTTCCATCCAGTAATTTTTCAGGTAGCGCAACCTGGCCACTTTCCTTTCCGTTCCGATCATTTTATGGAATTCAATGGCAGTGCCGATGGCCAGCTCCGATGGGAAGGACCTGGTACCCATGGCTTCGAATTTCCTGATATCGTCACTCTCGGGATCAGCTGGCCTGTCCAATTGATCATGTTGGGATAATCCTGTTTGGTGAGCACCACCTCATTCCCCTTTTTAAGGTCCAGTCCGAATACCACCGTCTCAAGCGCTTCGGTGGTATTCCTGACAATGGCTGCTTCATCACCCGAACAACCTGCCATGGCTGCGAGGTTCTGGCGCACAGTTTCCCGGCCCTTTCCGACCACATTCCACATATAATAGGCGGGTCCCTCGTTACTGAACCTGTTGTAATTCTCAAAAGCTTCCTATACGACCTTTGGCTGGGGACAAACCCCGCCGTTTTTAAGGTTCATTATATTGGGCTCGGAAGGATAACAATTCTTGATATACAACCAGAAATTCTTGTCGGTTATAACATCACCCGAAGGTTGGGGAAGGTTGGCTGACATATCAGCCATGGAATTGGCTGTGTCCGAATCATTCAGCAGTTTAAGGAGGGTCAGGGCTCCGGCTGCGCCGTCAGATTTCCTGATGAAAGATCTTCTGTTGGTTTTCATTGGTTTATAATTTTTGTCCCCTGGGCAGGATCAGCACCCTGGGGATCCTGACATGATCAGGCTGGTTCATAATAAACCTGGCCGTTTCTACGATATCTTCAGCGGTAAGTGGTTCACGGATATCGAACATCTCCATGGGATGCACTTCCCAGTCATTATGCAATTCTGTCAGCACCAAACCGGGTGCAATGCAGGAAATTTTGATATCCGTATGCGACAATTCCAGCCGGAGTGCCTCGGACAGGGCTTCCATGGCATACTTGGTAGCGCAATAAGCCCCTATGGTGGGCCTGACTTTGGTACCCACCACACTTGAAATATTTACCACATGACCGTATCCCTGTTTTACAAAACGCTTCAAAAAACGGTAGGTCAACCGGAAAGTGGATTCGATATTCAGACGGAGCATGGATGTCATTCTATCAATATCCGTATCCTCAATGGTCCCCTTGGTGATGACCCCCGCAGCGTTAAACAGGTAGTCACAGTGATCATATTTCTGAAAGACGTACCCGTCCAGTGAATCCACGAAATCCTGTGAGGTAAGGTCTCCCGGGATGATGTCCACGTTCTCCGATTGCAGGGCCCTTAAGCGGTCTTCCCTGCGGGCGGTAAGTATCAGCCTGTGCTGATCACAAGCAAGCGCTTTTGCCAGGGCCAGTCCGATACCGCTGCTGGCACCGGTGATCAGGCATGTTTTGACAGTACTTTTTTCCAATATATGAAGGGATGGTTTATACTGCCATCTAAGTTAAGCATAATTGGTGTTATTGCGGGTGACTTTGGTATGATCGCGGACAAGCTGCAAAGCCTGCCCTCCATTGTCAGATTCCCGGCACCAGATCCGGGAACGGGGATGAGCATCATGATGGCCCGGTAAAAAAGCAGTATACCTCCGAACCAGGCATACCACCATCTCGGGGAGCTGTTAAACACAATCAATGACCAAAAAAGAGACAAGACGTTGGCTTTTGGCACTGTCCTTTGCGGAGGAGGGTGCCTTGGATGGATTGTTGGTTGTTATCAGGTAATTGTAAGCGGGTAGTTACTGAGTAAATGTACAATAGGATGCAAAACACGAAAAATTATTAATATTTCACCAAATAGGGCAAGTAAGGTTCTTTCATGTTTTCATTAATCTGGTTAACTTTAATTGTCAAAGAATAAATATTACTGGATTAAAATTTGAACCATCATGGAAAACCCTTTGAAACCTGACAGAAAATATCTTATTAAAGGAATCTGGATCTTTGTTACCATATCAGCATTACTTGCCCTCCTTACGGCCATCACACACCTGATCATTTATCTGGCAGAAGGGGATATGCGGGCCGCTGAAATCCTGTGGATAGTGTGCCTGGCAATCATAGGGGCGATGTGGGTGATCGCTTATCCAATCCTGTATTTATGGTATAAGAACCTGGAATACAGGGTCTATGAAGACCGTGTAAGCATTCATAAGGGGATATTGACCAAAACCCAGCAAAACATACCCTTCCGGGCAATTACCGACTTTGCACTGGTCAGGACACTTTATGACAGGTTCCTGGGCATTGGATCCATCAAGATCCAGACTGCAGGGAAACATGTTTCATCTTCCTCGCAGTATGAAGGGAATTTGGCGGGACTGATCAACTATGACCAGCTGCACAACGAGTTGCGGGAAAAGGTAAAGAAGCTGCATCCGGTGTCTGAAACTGTGACGACCCGGGAAGGTGAAAAACCGGCAGATACCCAGGTGTGGCAGGAAATCCTGAAAGAATTAAGGGAAATCAGGAAGAATACCGGGAGATAAGAACCGCTCAATGCCAACCGGTAATGACAGAAAAACCCCCTTCTCCCACCGGACTTTCACCGGTCCAGGCTGCTGATCGAATAGAATCTCTTGATGTCTTGAGAGGTTTTGCTGTTCTTGGCATCCTGATCATGAACATCCAGAGTTTTTCCATGATCAGGGCGGCCTATATCAATCCTGCCGCATATGGTGACCTCACCTGTATCAATAAATGGGTCTGGATCATCGGCCAGGTGCTGGCCAATGCCAAGTTCATGACCATATTCTCTGCCCTTTTCGGTGCAGGTATCTTGCTTTTCTGGGAAAAAGCCAGATCAGCCGGCAAAAGGGCTGGCCATTTACATTACAGGCGGATCTTATGGTTATTGATCATCGGACTGATCCATGCCTATTTCTTCTGGTATGGTGACATCCTGGTGGGTTATGCACTCTGTGGTATTATGGTCTTCATCTTCCGAAAAGCCAGACCCGGCTGGCTGTTATTCCTTGGTTTTTGTTCCATGCTGGTTCCCTTTCTGATCTACACGTGGGGAGGCATGACCATTGAATTCTGGCCGCCGGAAAGCTATAAAGGCAGTATGGAAAGCTGGCTGCCTGCTGCTGAATCAATACAGCATGAACTGAATGTATACCTCGGTGCCTGGCTTGTGCGGATGAAAGAAAGGGCAGCATCGGCCATTTTCATGGAAACATTTTACTTCCTGATAAAGGCTGGCTGGCATTCGGGAGGTATCATGCTGATGGGCATGGCACTGTATAAATGGGATTTTTTGTCTGCACGGAGGTCCGTAAGAACCTACCTGGCATCCATGGTACTGGGATTGGTACTGGGACTTCCATTGATCATTTATGGTGTCATGCAGAACTTCAAACATGAATGGTTCCACGATTATTCCATGTGGTTTGGTTCACAATTCAATTACTGGGGCAGCCTGGGGATCAGCCTGGCATATATCAGCCTGATCATGCTTATCTGCAAATCCGGGATCATGACAGGATTCAGGAGCATGCTCTCCCTGGTGGGCCGGACTGCCTTGTCCAATTATCTCTTCCAGACCCTGGTTTGTACTTTTATTTTTTATGGATATGGACTGGGATTATTTGGAAAAGTTGAGAGATGGCAGCAGATGCTTATTGTGCCGGGAGTCTGGGTGATACAGATGGTCCTGACATGGATCTGGATGAAAAAATACCGGTTTGGTCCGGCCGAATGGTTCTGGCGCAGCCTGACCTACCGGCAGATCCAGCCCATCAGGAAAGAAGGTTGAGGATCCAGGAATTGGAGATATCCAGGGGAATAAAATATTTTCCGGAAGAACTCGTCTCTTATAATGTAATCGTAAACCCAATGTCATGACTTCAGAAAACCTGAGAGCCCATAATCACAAACGGCATGCCGGCAGGGAAGACTTAACCGGTGAGCACAGACTGGGGGATACCGTCCAGCTCATCCTTCTGCTAATATTCCTGGCCGTCTGGATACTCGACTCATTTGTGCTGCATCATGCTACTTTCCTTACCCGAAGCATACCATGGTATGTGAATACACCACTGGGGATCATACTGCTTGTGGCTGCTTTTGTCCTGTCCAGGTCAGGGCTGAAAATGGTGTTCGGGGAGACACAGGAAACACCACATGTGATCATACAGGGCGTATTCTCCATCGTTCGTCATCCCATATACCTTGGTGTCATCCTTGTCTATATTGGATTGTCCTGCATGACTCTGTCACTGCTTTCGGCGGCTTTATTAATCATTATTATTCCATTTTACCGGTACATTTCCCGATACGAAGAGAGACTGCTGATCATGCGTTTCGGGGATGAGTATCAAACCTATATGAGGAAGGTTCCCATGCTCTTCCCCTTGAGAATTTTCCGATTTAGAACCTGAGTAATCAGCTTGCAAAGCCAAATTGGTATAAGGAAGCGATTAACAGATAAGAGGTGATTCAACCTGTTTACCGGTAAATGCTTCAGTGCTTGGTTGTAAATTATTAAAATGACCGGGAAGGCATTTTTGTATGTAGAAAGCTTCAGCCGCTTTAAGTCCCGCATGTTTGCCAATTTGCTCCGCCCTTGCCCTGACCCACTCGTCAGTACTTTTAATAAGCTTCTCATCATCCCTTGTGATGCTCTTTTGGTTGATTTCCAAACCAAACAGATCGCTTATGATAGACATCGTAGTTTCAAATTGGAGAACGGCTTCCACTTTTTTACCAATGGTTGAGGATACATCCACATAGCAATTGGGTGCATGCCCCAGCATACCCATAAACCATACCTCGGATGCAAAATGAGGCTGGATTTCATCATTTAATTGTTCCGGATATAAGAGCGGAAACCCGGCAAAAGCAGCAGCCTCTGCGCCCATTCGTCCTACTTCCTGATGGTCGGGATGTATTTCGTATTTTGCCCATGGATCCATTGAAATCACCCTGTCAGGTTTGTATTTTCTGACACATCGGAATAAATCTTTTCGCAGCTCTGTAACATCCATTACTCCTCCATCGGGATGATGCAGCATTTCAGGATTCTCAATACCAAGAATCTTGTTAGCCGCGAGTAGTTCATTTTTGCGTATCCTGCTAACTTCCTCTTTGGTCAGGTCGGATCGCAATGTGCCAACCTCTCCATCCGTACAACAAACCGCGCTGACCATATGACCTTCCCGGACCCACTTGTTTAAGGATGCGCCGGCAAAAATGGCCGAATCATCCGGATGAGGGAATATGGCCAGCATCTTCAATTTCTTTGTCATTGGATTATTATGGTTTTTGTGCTTGCATATGATGATTGATAACAAATGAAAATGCTCCTGAAGCAACTTACAAGTTAGCATGGCAAATCAGAACTGCAAAATTTTGCCCGATCGGGTGAGGGTTCTATTTAAACTGTATCCGTGAAATTAAATTCCCCTGAATCTCGGAATTCCGGTTTGGGAACCTGATCCCTCCGGCTGCGGGATGACCATCGGAATCCCACAAAACCCAGGTACAGGAGAATCTCTTTTATACCCCTCAGGTAACATTCAATGATTTGATGAATTCCCGGCTGTCATTACTGTTATTTTACTTTCATGGCAGCCAGACATGTTCCCTGTAACGATCAGCTCCTGGTTATTCCCGATGGCTGTGTGAGATTGAATGGCCTCCTCAAAATCTTTACAATCAGAATTAAGTGCCAGATTGACCATTTCATCATCAGCCTAATCATAAAATGGCTCTCTCCTGGCAAGCAGGTCCAGTACAATATTAGTATCGAGAAGGATCTGTCTTATGAATATTTTTGATCAAGGTAATCGGTGTAGTCCTTCACAGCATCATAATCAACAGGAAGATCTATTACACCGCTCAGGCTTTTCACCAGGGGTGTTATTTCATTCCCAGTTTGAGATCACGGTATGCGATCCCAAACTGGAAAGCAAGAGCACCTGCTACTCTTCAACTGGCTGGTTCTGTGGAGAAAGAAACAGGATATTGTCGCAGTTGATCTCTGTTGTGTATCTTTTTTTTCCTTCGTTATCCTCCCAGGTGGATGTTTGTATCTTTCCCTCCACGTATAGTGGATCCCCTTTTTTTACATACTCTTCGATGATCCCGGCCACCTTGTTCCATACAATGATGGTGTGCCATTGGGTTTTTTGTACTTCATTCCCTTCCTTGTCAACATAAAATTCATTGGTGGCAAGCGGGAAACGGGCCACTTTTACATCGTCATTGATCTGGTTGACCTTGGGATCCTCGCCGACATGGCCGACCAGGGTTACTTTGTTGATACCTCTTTTCATAGCATTAAGTTTTAAATGAATAATTCAACTAGCATCCCTTAATGCCCAATGGCGGTAAAAATCATTGCCTGTCATTGGCAGATCACAGATCCCGGTGTATGCAGAAAAGTTCGATATTTATGGTGTAGGGATCATTCAGATCACTGCTTAGCATGGCGGGCTCAGTAACCGAGGTGTAGCTGCAGCTTTCCCCCCGGCGGGAGCAGACAGTAAGACTAACGATTTTATGAAAAACCTGGCACAACTTTTCTCACTGGCATTCTTGCTGAACGCTTGTGGCACACCATACCCCAGGATCCTGATGGAAACCGAGATGGGGGATATAATGCTGGAGGTGTACCCGGACAGAGCACCGGTGACAGCATACGGATCGCTGTTATACAGGGTGGCCTCTATGAAGACGATCATCCGGCAATGCTGCCGCCCATCATTCATGAGACGACAGCACAGACCGGGATCCTGCATTGAGACGGGGTGATATCCATGGCACGGTGGCATCCGGGCACTGCCACAAGCGAGTTTTTTATCTGTGTGGGTGACCAGCCGGAACTGGATTATAACGGGAAAAGAAATCCCGACGGGCAGGGATTCGCTGCTTTTGGGAAGGTCATCGACGGCATGGATGTGGTGAAAAAGATCCACCGGTTACCCGTTGATGGACAATACCTGAATCCTGCAGTTAAAATTCTTGGAGTCAGCAGGTTAGATTGAATCTTCAATGATGAGGTTATAGATTTCCTTCTCCGTATGACCAAGGGTTCTTATCTGTATGGGGATGATACTCATCTCGCTCATCCCGGGAATTCCGTTCACTTCAAGGAAATACAGCTTTCCCTCATTGATGATAAAATCAATCCGGACCAGTCCCCTGCAATCCAGCACGTCATAAATCCTGGCGGTCATGGATTGGCATTTGCGGGTCAGTTCGGCTGGAATTTGAGCGGGGGTTATTTCCTTGGCCATGCCTTCTGTATACTTGGCCTCATAATCGAAAAAATCTTTTTTTGAAATGATCTCGGTAACCGGAAAGGTAAACTCTCTGCCGGACGTCCTCAATGCCCCGCAGGTGAATTCCCTGCCGGGAATAAAAGATTCTACCAGGACCTCGCTGTCTTCTTCAAGGGCCTTGTGAACAGCAGCTTCGAGCTCTTCGGGAAGGCTTACCTTGGATACACCGAAACTCGAACCTCCTGAATTGGGTTTGATAAAACAGGGCAGGCGGGTTGTGTTTATGATTGTGTCGGCATCCCATTTCATGGATTTCTTGATCAGGAATGCATCTGCTGTAAGTATTCCGGCCTGGCTCAGCATATTCTTGCAGGCATATTTATTGAAAGAGAGGGCCAGTGATAGTACTCCTGATGATGAATAGGGAATATGCAACAGATCGAAATAGGCCTGGAGTCTGCCGTCTTCACCCGGGGGACCGTGCATGGCTATAAAGGCATAATCAAACCGGATCTCCCGGTTTTCATGGATGAAACTGAAATTGTTTTTATTGACAGGAATCTCAACCGCATCATCAGGACCTGTTTTCACATGCCAGTCATCCTCCCGGATGTAAACCAGATATGGTTCATACTTATCCCTGTCAATGTGCTGCCTGACCTGTCCGGCGCTTTTCATTGATATGACCACTTCTGATGAGTCACCTCCGGTAATGATGGCAATGTTTTTTTTCATTTCCATGAAGTGGGGGTTGAGATCAACAAATATACTGTTTTTAAGCTTTTATTCCCCGGTCCGGCTTCCCGTGTACTTCCGCCATTTTTCAATTACCTGCTCCATATCTCCTGGTATCTCCGAGTCAAAGAACATCTTTTCCCCGGTGGCCGGATGTGTAAATCCGAGTGATTTTGCATGCAGGGCATGTCGGGGGAGGATCTGGAAACAGTTCTGAACGAATTGCTTGTATTTGGTAAAGGTAGTGCCTTTCAGGATCTGATCCCCGCCATAGGTTTCATCATTGAAAAGCGGATGCCGGATATGCTGGAAATGTACCCGGATCTGGTGGGTCCTGCCGGTTTCCAGCTGGCATTCCACCAGGCTGAGGTAACCAAGGCGTTCAACAAGCCAGTAATGGGTTACTGCGGGTTTCCCCTGTGAACCATCGGGGTAAACTGCCATTTTCTTCCGGTCCCTGATGTCCCTGCCTATGTGCCCTGCTATCCTGCCTTCCTCTTCATCGAGGCTGCCCCATACAAGGGCCAGGTATTTCCTGCTGGTGGTCCGGTCATAGAATTGTTTCGAGAGCCGGTTCAGGGCAAGTTCTGTTTTGGCAATCAGCAAAATACCGGAGGTATTTTTATCCAGCCTGTGTACCAGGCCGGGCCTCATCGCACCGGACTGGAACAGGGGCAGATCCCGGAAATGATAATACAGGGCATTGATCAGGGTCCCAGACCAATTACCCACCCCTGGATGCACTACCATTCCGGCTGCTTTATTGATCACCAGGATATGCTCATCCTCAAAAACTATGTCCAGCGGAATATCTTCCGGCAGGATCTCGGCTTCCCTCGGCGGGTGGGGCAGTACAATAGAGATAACTTCTTCCGGTTTGATTTTATAATTTGAATTTACGACCTGGTCATTGACAAGGATGTTACCCGCTTCGGCGGCAG
>LJUP01000174.1 GCA_001303955.1 Bacteroides sp. SM23_62
ACCCGTGCCACACCCTACCATATCATCCTTCCGGCCCTTTTGAAGGAACTAGATCATGCAGATCCGCACAATATTATCTTATTCTGTGCTACCGGAACCCATCGTCCTGCGCCACCCGGCGAACTGGAAACCATCCTGGGAAAGGAGATTGCCGGCAAATACAGGATTGTACAGAATGATACCAATGACAGATCCCAATACATGCATGCGGGCACTACTTCATCAGGCAACGAGATCTACCTGAATGCGGAGATGGCAGCCTGTGATCTGAAGATCCTGACAGGTTTTATCGAGCCCCACTTCTTCATGGGATTTTCCGGTGGCGGGAAGGCAGTCATGCCGGGCATGGCATACATCGATACCATCAGGTACAATCATTCCATCTCCATGCTGGAAAATGAGTATGCACGCTGGGGCATTACCACCGGCAATCCCCTCTGGGAAGATGTACAGGAAGCTGCCGAACATTTACCGAATCTTTTTCTTTTGAATATCACCCTGAACAAGAAGAAGGAAATTACCGGGGTTTATGCCGGTGATCTCAGAAGCGCACATAAGAAAGGCTGTGCATTTGCCAGGGATACAGCCATGATACCTGTAGACAAACCCTATGACCTGGTCATTACAAGCAATTCAGGCTACCCTTTGGACCTAAACATCTATCAGAGTGTAAAAGGCATGAGTGCGGCCATGCAAATAGTGAAGAAAGGGGGGGATATCCTCATTGCCGCCGAATGCTGGGACGGGATACCGGCCAATACCGATTATGCCAGGACACTGGCTGCAGCAGACAATATTGATGAGCTGTATGATTATGTTAAACAGAACGAAAAGGATCTCCAGGACACCTGGCAGGTATTTTACCAGGTACTTATCCAGCGCTGGGCCAACGTATTCCTCTATACTGATAAACTGGACGATGACACCGTGAGGAAGGCCCTGCTCAATCCTGTGCAGAACCCGGAGGCCCTGATCAGCGAGATCCTTGAAAAGCACGGTCCGGATGCAAGGGTATGCATATTGCCGGAAGGACCTCAGACCATACCGTATATAAAGCATTAATCCTTAATTTTATCATATGATGACAAACATAAGTATCAATCCCTCGGATGTGAAAATAGGCTGGATAGGAACCGGCATCATGGGGGCACCCATGGCCATGCACCTGGTGGATGCAGGATATAATGTTTCCGTGTACAGCCGTACCAAAAGCAAAGCTGAAAAACTCATGGCGAAAGGATGTGACTGGCATGATACGCCTGCCGGCATCGCTGAAAAATGTGATATTATCTTCACCATTGTGGGTTATCCAAAAGATGTTGAGGAGGTTTATTTCGGTGAAAATGGCATTATGCAATCCCTGCAGAAGGATGCTGTCGTCATTGACATGACCACTACCCTGCCCGGACTCGCTGTCAGGATCGATTATGCCGCCAGGGAAAAAGGTGCCTGGGCGGTGGATGCACCTGTCTCGGGCGGAGAGGTAGGTGCCATAAACGGTGCCCTTTCTGTCATGATCGGGGGCGATGAGGAGGTTGTCAAAAAGGTCATGCCCATCATGGATGTTTTCAGCAAGAACATGGTTTACCAGGGAAAGGCCGGGTCAGGCCAGCATACAAAGATGTGCAACCAGATCACCATCGCCGGTACCATGATAGGGGTTTGTGAAAGCCTGATTTACGGGCATAAAGCGGGACTCGACCTCGAAACTGTGCTGAGCTCCATTGGCGGGGGCGCAGCCGCCTGCTGGACACTCGATGTACTGGCTCCCAAGATCGTTCATGGTGATTTCGAACCGGGATTCATGGTGGAGCATTTCATCAAGGACCTGGGCATCGCCCTGGAGGAGGCAGAACAGATGAAGCTTTCGCTGCCCGGACTTGCCCTTGCCAAGCAGCTTTATCTTTCCGTTATGGCCATGGGGAAAGGAACCAAGGGAACGCAGGCCCTTTACCTGGCTCTCGAGAAAATGTCGGGCATGGATTAATCCTCCCAGTATTCAACCACCGGTGCCATGGACTGCCCTTTTTAGACGGTCAGTTCTCCTCATCAAACAAATCCCAGTAAACCGTATACCGGCGTTCGTGGGTACGGTAGAAAGGTTTCAGCATGACATCCCTCGGCCGTCCGACCTGCATTAACAGGAATGTATTGTACTCTCCCTCAACAGTTCCCATCCAGGCGGATGGGTCCCGGTTCTCAGTCAGTATTACCGGCACATACAGGGAATCTTTTGCGGCAGGGTCATCCTCCGGTCCCAGGTCCCCCGCCAGCAACAGCGGTCCATACATGATGGCCACCCTGTTGGGATCATCAGGCATGGATTCCAGGCGCAGGCTGAAGGGTATATTCACTTCGATCATGTCTCCCGACCGCCATTCTCCGGGGATCCTGACAAAGCTTCCGGCTTTCCCTTTCACCTTTTTCTTATTCCCGTTAACAAGGATCTCAATGCCATTTTCCGCCCAGTAAGGATACCTTATCATGATATCCATCTGAACCGGTTCGGTATGCTCAAATTCAATGGTTGTCCCCTGTTGATCGGGATAATTGGTAAGCTGGCGGATTTTCACACCTTTCCCGGCCCAGTCCAGTTCCGACGAAATGAACTGGCAGATAAACAGCTCACGGTCATTATGGTAATAGACATTCCACCCGTACTTGGCATGATTCTCCATCCCGGTGCCAATACAGCAGGTAAACCAGTATGGATCCTGGTACTCCTTTCGCCCTCCTATCTCGAGGGAAAGATTATAGATCACTCTTCCATCAACCGGATGCTGGGAAGACAGTATATGGTTGAACATGGCCCTTTCATAATAATCAGCTACTTCGGCATTCGCCTCCCACAGGAACAGGTGCCTGGACAATTTAAGCATGTTGTACACATTGCAGGTTTCCGTGGTCTCATCACCCAATCGTTTTGAAAACTTGTCAGGTGGGCCAAAATATTCATGGTTCCCGTGCCCGCCCGTCACATAGGAGTGATGATGCACCACCCTGTCCCAGAAAAACTCCGCTGATTTGCGGTCCGTTTTATCACCTGTCAATTCGTACCTGCGGGCCAGGCCGATCAGTTTTGGGATCTGTGTATTGCCATGTTTTCCCGGCAGCACATCGATTTCCGCGGCCAGGGAGTCAAGGATGGCCCTGTGATGGAACAGCCTGGAAAGTGACAGGTATTTCTCCTTCCCGCTAATGGCATACAGTTCGACAAGGGATTCATTGATCCCTCCGTGTTCACAATGAAGCATCACCTGTACCAATGAATCATTAAGGCCGCTCACAACGGTTTCCAGCCAGTCGGCAAAACCGAGGCTGATATCCAGTGCTTTTTCATTGCCACAGATGTAATATGCATACAACAGACCGGCATATATCTTGTGCTGGGTATAGAACGGGGACCAGAGTCCGTTCAGGCTGAATCCCTGTGACCGGATATCACCGCTGCCCACTTCCTCGCCCAGTATCCTTTTACCTTCGGGGAAAGCGCCGATGTAACCATTTCCGTCCGCTTCCTGCACGAGGGCAAGTTCATCCACGATATAATTGACCCTTTCAAGGAACCTTTCATCCGCAGTGGACCCATACATCAATGCACAGGCACTGAGGTAGTGACCGAGGCTATGGCCGGCAAGGGTTTGATCCTCCCAGCCATGGTAATGCTCGGCTTTGGGTTCGAGTCCCGCCTCCAACCGGAACTTTGCCAGGAACCTGTCAGGCTCATAATTCAACAAAACTTTCTTGTTAAGTTCAGTGGCATGAAGAAATGGTCCATCCAGCAATCGTACATCGGATAAATCAAAGGGAAGGGCCCTGAAGCCAACCTCTTCGGGTCCACCCGTCCGTATCTTCCTGTCCCCCCCGCAGGAACAGCCAACCAGGATCAATAGTGTGATGCCAAATGCCTTACTGAATCTTGTGGTCATATAATTATCTTTTTACAGGATACCTCGCTCCCATTTTATCCAGTTCTTCGTGCAGGCGGGTTCTCAGCGCTGCGGCTTTTTCCGGGAATTTATCCGCCTGGTCCACCCTTTCCTCCAGGTCCGTTTTAAGATCATACAGCTCCACGGTATCGTCCTCATAAAATTCAATGAGTTTCCAGTTGCCATCCCGGATGGCAGACCCCGGCCTCCAGGTGGAGCCGTGATAGTGCGGGTAATGCCATAACAGGGTTCGCTCTGCCTTCCCCCCAGGATCCTCAAGATAAGGCACAAGGCTATGGCCATCCCGGTGTTGGTCCGGATCAGGATCCATGCCTGCAAGCTCCAGCAGGGTGGGATAATAATCCATACTGATGGCAGGTACATCACAGGTCTCGCCGGCATGCGGCATCCCCGGATACCGGATGAGCAAGGGCACCCGTATCCCCCCTTCATAGCACCATCCCTTGCCGGCCCTGAGCGGGACAACGGCCGTGGGACCACCCCCGGAGGTGAGTCCGCCATTATCAGAGGTAAACACAATGATGGTATTGTCAGCCAGTCCGGCATCCTCCAGTTTTTCAAGGAGCCTGCCTACATTGGCATCCAGCGACCTGACCATGGCTGCATATTTCGGATGGCTCTGGTTGATGCGGGTCAGGGTCTCACGTTCCGCCACTGTAATGATCTTTCCACTATCCGGCAAGGCATGGCTTTTCTGCTCAAAGTATGCATCATACCGGTCACAACCCATGATGGGTGTGTGGACCGTATAGAAGGCCAGGTAAAGAAAAAAGGGATCATCTCCCGCAGACTCGATGAACTGAACGGATTCATCCGTCAGCCTGTCGGTCAGGTATTCTCCATCTGGACCGTTTTCCAGCCGGGGATTATTGTATGGGGAATAATATCCATTTGCCCCGTCAGATCTTCTGGGTGCCCCCCAGTCCACCCCTCCCCTGTTGATATCAAAACCCTGGAATTCGGGCCAGAATCCGGCCGTCTCACCCAGGTGCCATTTACCGGCATAAAAAGTTTTATATCCTTTTTCCCTGAAGGCTTCAGCAATGGTAAATTCCTCCAGCGGCATATTATGGATATCTTCGGGAGGGATCAGTTTCGGACCGCGGGCCCTGGCAATTGGCATACCGGGTATCCAGTCGGTGATATTGACCCTGACCGGATGCTTGCCGGTCATAATGGCAGCCCGTGTCGGCGAACAGACCGGTGAGGCTGCATAGGCATTGGTGAACCGGACAGCTTGCCGGGCCAGTTTATCCAGGTTGGGGGTTTCATAGAACTCACTTCCATAGCATCCGAGGTCTTTCCAACCCAGGTCATCGACAAGAATAAATACAATATTCGGGTTCCTGTTTGAATCACAGGAGCCAAGGCATAACGATATAAGCATCAACAGGCTGATTACCAATCGACTGAGATGCATTTTCCGGGTGGGTTTTCCTTTGACTGACATTTGGCTGGGTTAATTTAGTTTTTCCGGATCAAGAACAACATGTTTGATCGTCCGGCGCAAATAGGTATAGCTTATGTGAACCAATCCATCCGAAGCCTGAATCACGGCAGGATAGGAGAACTCGCCATCAGCCCTTTCAAGCGTCATAAGGACCTTCCAGTCAGTGCCATTATCTGAGATGGCCACATTGAGCATGTTCCTTCCCGAGGGGAAATCCCCCTTTTGCCAGGTATGGTTATAGACCAGCAGCTGCCGCTTATCTTTCAGGGTAACTGCATCTGTACCCGCATTTGGATTCGGCAAGAATGTAGCGGTCATTTCAGACCATGTCCTGCCCTGGTCCCCTGACCAGGACTGGGAGATCACACCCTGCCGGGTCCGGCAAAGAACCTGCATTTTTCCTCCCGGATAGACCAGGATGCTTGGCTGTATGGCATCGAAATCCTTTCCATCGTTAACGGGACCGATTACCTGCCAGGTCTTGCCCAGGTCCTTTGTCAGCTCAAAATGGATCCTCCAAATATCATCCTTCCCCGGTTCACTTATCTCTGTGCTGGATGGACAGAGGATGGTTCCGTCCTCTAGGTGGACGGGTTTGTTTTTCACCGGACCGATCAGGTGTCCGAGGGGTCCCATTCCCAGTTTCCAAGCCCTTGACCAGGTCCTTCCCCCATCACTGGATGTCTTCATCATCCCCCACCACTCTTGCGGATCAGGACCAACTTTATAAAACAGGATCAATGGTCCGGATACAGGTTGAAACAGCACCGGGTTCCAGCAGGGGTAGCGCAGTGTATCTGATTGTATCCCGTCGGCCACTTCGGATGGTTCCGACCAGTTGCCCTGCTGGTATATTGAGGTCCAGATACCGACATCGGGGTTTTTCTCATGACTGCCCCCGAACCACGCCGCTATCAGTCCCCCGTCAATCTCGGCCATGGTCGACGCATGACACTGGGGTGTTGGCCGCTTTTCGAGAGGGTAAATAAATGCTGCAGATACATACCCTCCCTTCCCCGGTTCAGCCTGTCCAGGTACCTCGAATTTGTTCCCGCGTGTATCCTTCCTCCCCTGGCAGGATGCAAACAGCACTGCCAGACCGAGCAAAAGTATGGGAAGGGATTTTTTCTTTATAAACAGGGACACCAGGAACCCGACAAGGAAAATAGTGCTTGTTCCCAGCACAATGGTAAGGTAAGTATGGATATGGTTCCCGGGGATTGCAGGTCCCGCCATCAGTTTCGAAAGGCTCAGCCAGACAATGACCAGGAGTCCGGCGACAACACCAATAACCGCTCCGGGTACATTTTTCCTCCGGGAGAAGACGCCGAGCAGGAACAACCCCAGCATCCCTCCGCTGAAAATGGATGCCAGTTTCCACCAGGCATCCAGGGCGCTTTTTACATTGATCATGGCCATGGCGATACAGATCCCTGAGACACTGATCACCAGCGAAGATATGTAAAGCAATTGCATGGATTGTCTTTCTGAGGGAGATTTTTTAAAAAAGCGTGTGTAATAATCCGCCAGCACAACGGTGGCCGCACTGTTATAGCTTGTGGATATGGTACTCATGCCGGCAGCAAAGATAGAGGCGATCAACCCACCGGTTACACCTGCAGGCAGTTCATTTGCAATGAAATGGGGAAACACGGCATCGCTTCTGTTTATATCCTGCAGATCAACAGGTAATATCGCGGCTCCGGATTGGTAAAATGCAAAAAGGGCCGTTCCAATGAACAGGAACATCATGGAAACCGGTATATACAGCATGCCGCCACTGAAAGCTGATCTTTTTGCATCCCGGTCGGATCTCGGTGCAATATAACGCTGTACGTAATTCTGGTCGATTCCGTAATTATGAAGATTGATAAAAATACCGTAAACAAGCACCACCCAGCGCTGAATATTCCGGTTGCCCAGGGTAAAAGCCAGTGAAGTTCTGCTCTTTTTATAGAAGGATCCGCCAAATACAATGATCCCGAACAGGTAAATGAAAAATATGAGCAGATCGATTGTCCTCATCCCCTGATCTCAATCAGGAATCAGCATTACTCACCTGGTAATCAGCCTTATCGAGCCATTCCTTTTTGAACTCAACCCCCCAGCCGGGTGAGGATGGCATATCCAGCCGGCCATCAACGATCTCCAGGCCTGGTGAATACAACTGCCTGGCAGTTTGATTGATCCCACCCTCCTCGATGGTGTATTCCAGGTAGGGACCGGCATTGGGAATGGCCCTCATGATATGCAGGGCGAATACGGTCACCATGCAGAGGTTGGCCGAATGGGGTACACAGGGGATCCCTTTTTCCGCCGCCATCTGGGCTGCCCGGACAGTCCGGAGGACCCCTCCCAGGTAGAGGGGATCGGGCTGGATGATATCGACAGCCGGGATGCTGACGATCCTTCTCCACTGGGCCAGGTCATTGTCCTGCTCCCCGCCTGATACTCTCAGGTTCAGGGCCGCTGTTACCTCTGCGGTCCATTCGATCTCCCAGTACGGGCAGGGTTCCTCAAACTGGCTGATCCCGTAATCCTGCAGCATTTTCCCTACTTCGATTGCCCGGTCAGGTGTATAGCAGCTGTTGGCATCAACCAGCATGGTACAGCTGTCAGCCAGGGCAGATCCGACTCCCTTGACCATCTCTTCGGTCCGTCCGGGCCAGGCATCCCCGTTGCGGCCGGCCTCCTTTCCCACCCTGAACTTGAATGATTTTATCCCTTTCTCATCACGCAGCCTAGTAAACCTTTCAATTTCGTCCTCCGCAGTGATGCTGCGGCTCATGCTTGAACCATAGATGGGTACCGCTTTGACTTCGCCTCCCAGCAATTCGCAAACCGGCTGCTGTCTGATCTTCCCGTACAGGTCCCATATGGCCGTTTCCACACCCCCGAGGGCCCGGAGGACATATGACCATGGGAATTTCAGGTTGCTTTCCACACAACGGTCTGCCAGGTCATCGATATCCGCCGGGTCAGATCCCAGCACCAGGCTGGCAATCTTCCTGTGAAGCACCGTTGCGGAGATATCAGCATCGTAAGTGGATATCTGTCCCCATCCCTCCATGCCGTTATCGGCGGTCACCCGGACCACAGCCACATCGGGCCGGGACCATGTCTCGATCCCCGTGATTTTCAATCCGGGATCGATAACGGAGAACTTCTGGTAATTGTTGATCCTGCCCTGGTGGGTATAGGCCTTCTCTTCCTGAGTGGAAGGTACAGCACAGGCCGGAAGTGTGCCGGCCAGAAAAGCTGCAGATGCAGAAGTCTTTAGAAAATTCCGGCGTTGCATGATGGTTTGAGGTTTTTATGGTTCCGTGATATTTTCGTTGGCTACCTGTTGCCTTTTTTCTGCTTGGAATATTTATTCAGGTAATACTGGTGCATCAGGTAGGCCTCTACCTTGCCAATGCTTTTTGCACCCCCCAGGAACTCGGCTTCAATGAAGACCCTGCAGGCTTTCTCAAGTACCTGGCTTACCACAAATGCTTCCTCCAGGTCCCTCCCGATGCATACGGCCCCGTTATTGGCCAACAGACAGGCCATTCTGCCCCTCAGTGCTTTCAGGGCAACACGGTTCATTTTCCTGGAACTCGATCTGGCATAATCGGCCACCCGGACAGAGGGTCCGATCAACTGGGCCATGTCATCCAGTATTGGGGGAACTTCCCTGCGGGCAGCAGCAACCGTTGAGGCGCTGGGGGGATGGGTATGTATCACAGCATTGATTTCTTTCCGGTTCCGGAAAATGTCAGCATGCATCTTGAATCCGGTGGAAGGTTTTACAGTACCCTTATATTTATAGGTCGGGATATTGACCTCCACCATTTCATCGGGTTTGAGATCCTGATACTCTCTGCCTGACGGGGTAATTACCATGGTTTCCTTGTCAACACGTAGTGAGATATTTCCCCATGTCCCCTTCACCAGTCCCTCGGCCAGTAATCTTTTACCGGACTCCCAGACTTTTTGTTTTGCCTCTTTTATATCCATAATAAGATTTCAAACATATAAATATAAGTGTAATTTCATATCTTTCATGCTGGTATTATAAAGTTTATTATGAAGACACTACCCATCCCCCTGATCATGCTGATCGGGCTGTCAGCATGCATCAAATCTGTCGAGAGATCCAACATCTTAATTATCTACACTGATGAACATAATTTCAGGACACTGGGCTGTTATCGTGAATTGTTACCGGAAGACCAGGCATTTGTCTGGGGGCAGGGTGTTAAGGTTGAAACCCCGAATATTGACCGGCTGGCAAGTGAGGGACTTCTCTGCACCAGTTTCTATGCGGCAGCTCCTGTATGCACGCCATCACGTGCAGCTTTTATGACCGGATTGTACCCACATGCCACCGGGGCACCACAGAATAACATTCCAATGCATGATTCCATGGTAACTTTTGCCGAGATCCTGCGAAGACAAGGTTATGCTACCGGCTATGTCGGTAAATGGCATCTTGATGGAATGGCAAAACCCGGATGGGAACCTGAAAGAAAATTTGGCTGGGAAGATAACCGGTACATGTTCAACCGGGGCCATTGGAAAGTTTTTGCAGACACCGGTAACAAGGCAAAAGTCGTTGGGAGCCACATTGAGGAGCTGGATAAATACATATATGACATAGACATGGCGGATGAGTATTCTTTTGCCACTGATTTTCTGGCGGATAAGACCATTAGCCTGATGGAAGAAGTGGGTGAAAACAAACCCTTCTGCATGATGTTAAGCCTGCCCGATCCGCATGGTCCCAACGATGTCAGGGCACCTTATGATACCATGTATAACGATATGTTTTTCCAACCGCCCAAAACATTTTTCCAGACTCCTGAGCAGACTCCGGGATGGCTGGGAGGATGGAAAAACCTGATACAGTCCGATACACTGAAACAGCAACCCATGTCCCAATATTTCGGAATGGTCAAATGCATTGACGACAATGTGGGTAAACTGCTTGATTATTTAAAAACATCAGGGCGGGAAAAAAACACAATCGTGGTTTTCACTTCAGATCACGGCGACCTGATGGGAGAACACAGGAAGCACAATAAAGGCAACCCTTACGAGACCTCCGCCGGGGTGGCTTTCATCATGAAATATTCCGGACACATCAAGGCCGGTAAGATCATTAACAAGGCCTATACATCGGCAGATTTTGCGCCAACTCTGCTTGGTTTGCTGGGCATGAAAAATGCATTGCCAGAACAACATGGCCGGGATGATTCAGAATTATTCTTAGATAAGCAGGCCGTTGTCGATAGTGATGAAATTACCTATATAAGGGCCCATGGGGTTGATCCTGGTTGGGCAGCAGCCCTGAATGACCGCTACAAGCTGATAGTTTCAAAAAATGATACCCCCTGGTTGTATGACCTTGAGAAAGATCCTGATGAACTGACCAATTATTACACCCGCCCGGATTATAAAGAGATCTCAGAGGTCCTCTCCCGGCGCCTGGTTGAGCTTATGAAGATGGCTGATGATCCCCTGTTACAGGAAGCGGAAATCAGCCAGTGGCTGAATCATTAAAATTCCACCTTATGACTTCCTTCCGACATTATGAAAAAGGACGTGCTGTCGCCGTCGGGGAAAATGGGTTGACCGTTTATTAAAATTTGTTTTCCGGGCGGTACACCCAGGCTTGCCAGGTTGAGTTTCACCAGCATCTTTCCTGGAACTTCCACATCTAATTCACTGTTGCGGTCACCGTTCAAATCCCACCGTACGGTCAGAAATCCTTCCGGTGAAGGGACTTTCCCCTCAACCAGGTCCAGTCCAGCGGGAGAATAAAAGAGTTCAACCTCCTTCACCCCGGGCTTCACCGGCCTTATCCCCAGAAGGTATTCCGCAAACAGGGCTGGAGGGAAAGCACTTTCTGTCTGGGCATCGCTGCGTGTTCTTCCCTTCCGTAAAGTTCCGCTTCGGCCGGTACTA
>LJUP01000175.1 GCA_001303955.1 Bacteroides sp. SM23_62
AGTGACAGGCTTGTAATGCTTGCCAGGGTTAGTTTTGCAGGCACTGCCCTTGCCGCCCCCATGATCCTGGCGGCCATACTCCGGGAACGGCCGCCTTCCAAATGGATCGTGGTATTGACCGCCCTGGCCATCGTGGTTTTTCTATGTTCCCTGCTCGAACTCATTCCCGCCACCATTTGGATTCTAAGGATGGATCTTGCATTGCTGCTGATTTTGGGAATTTTTACCGTGGCATCCGTTTATACTAAGGATAAATCAGGCAGATCAGCGCCAAGGGAAATGGTTAGCAACCTAAATGATAAATAGGATGAATATGATCTGGATAATCCGGCTTACCGTTCTGCCATTCTTATGCACTGCCATCCTGTCCTGCACACAAAGATGGGAAGTCACTGAAGATGGGAAAGGTATTCTCCTGGCCGAAGATGGTAAGAAGGTATTATATTATCAGAAAGCCCCGAAATCCTGGCAGGGTAAATCTGAACGCTGCAATTACATTCATCCCCTGTATGGAATAAACGAACAGATCCTGACCCAGGATTTTCCTCTTGATACCCATACAGATCATCTTCATCAGAGAGGGGTATACTGGGCCTGGCATCAGATTTATATCGGGACCAAAAGGATTGGTGATGCCTGGATCAATGCAAACTTTGAATGGGATGTTACGGAGACCAGGGTGCACAAGTTCAGGGATTCCTGTGTCATTGCTGCCACCGTTTACTGGAAATCCCCCCGCTGGCTGGATACCCGGGGGGAAAAGAAAGCATTTGCCCGGGAAGACATCTCCTTTAAGGTACACCCGGCTCTGGATAATTTCCGCGTCCTGGACTTTTCCATCCTCATCACTGCCCTGGAAGACAGCCTGCTGATAGGAGGCTCAGAAGATGTGAAAGGTTATGGAGGTTTTTCCATCCGGCTGGATCCTGGTGTCGGTCTTGCGTTTGAAAATGCCTACGGCAAGGTGGAACCGCAACTGACTGCCGTGGATGCCGGATCATGGATGAACATCATTGGCAACTGGGACAAAGCCGTCTCAAAAGAAGGTGTGATTATGATATCCCATCCCGGTAATCCCGGTCATCCCCAACCCTGGATCATCCGTAAGGAAGGAAGCATGCAGAATGCCATGTATCCCGGACGGTCCCCGGTCATGATCCCGCCCGGCAAGCCGCTTCATCTGAGGTATAGGGTTATTGTTTATCATGGAATGATTGGAGATGATATCCATCATTGGCTTGAACCATGAACCGGGTATTGATGTCCTGGTGATTATTTTTTATCCAGTTCCAGTTTCTCCAGCTCTTCTATCATCTTGTCCATATTCTTTTTCTCCTTCTCCAGGTTGATTTTTTCTTTTTCCATGTTTTGCATGGCCGCTTGCATCTCATATTCAATTTTGGAGAAATCTATTTCTTCCATCTTTTTCATGGCCTCCTGGATTTCTCTCTGGATCTTATCATGATCAATATCCTGGATCGATTTTACTGCCTCATCCATCATTTTCTGAATCTGTTCCTCATCTATCATGGCCATATTTTCACTGGCTTCGGCCATGTTCTGTTCCATCTGCTCCATGGCCTTCCTGAATTCTTCATCGTTCAGTTTGTAGGCACCCTCCTGGTATTCCTCCATGGCCCTCATCATATCTTCATGGAGCTTCTCCCGGTCGATTTTCATATCCTGCATGGCACGCTTGATCTGCTCCTGCATTGCCTCTTTATCAAGCTGTATGGCTAACTGTTCTTCATGCAATTTTTTCATGTCCTCATGAAGTTTTTTCATGTCCTCCTCCTTGAAACGCTCCAGATCAATCCTGATATCTTCCTTTATCTTATCGAAATCAATATTCTCGAGATTTATCCTGGCATGCTTGAGATCCCTCTCCATATCCTTTAAATCTTCCAGGGTTACATCGATTTCATGCTGGTATTTGGGAAATTCATTTTCAGGGATTTTTTTTCCATCCACATACAGTTCCTCAACTGTCCCCTGGCGGATTACAAATTTCATTTCATGGTCTTCCCCATCCTTATTATGGAATTCCCTGGTAACCAAGTTATCCTTAACATCCATGCTAACATGGTCACATTGACCTGAAGTATCTGGCAATGCCACAGGTGCAGGCGGACTTGCCGGGGCTGGAAGGGATATCGAGGCAGGAAGCAAAACCTCTGCAGGTTCAGCAGCTGCAGCTGGGGGACTTACCGGACTCACTGCAGCAGGTTCAGAGACTGGCACCGGATCAGTCACTGTGTCAACCGCTTTTTTATCCATATGAGGCGTCACTATCTGTGATTCCATTTGTGCAAAGCCGGCTGGCTTGAAGGTAGCACCAGTACTCAGGGTTATAATCAGGACAGAGGTCATCAGGACCAGTCCCGCAATGAGTCTTTCACTTCTGTTGGTCTTCATCTTTTTACTGTTTATTAATCGTTCTACTCTATGTACAATATTCTTTTTGTTTCCGGTGATGGCTACAGACGGGATCGCAGTGGTGATCTGCAACTCGCTCAGGCAGGTCAGTGCCCGGGCATACAGTGAAACCTGTCCGCAAACCTTCACGGTATAGTCATCACAGCATTTCTCCCGTTCCTGACGGATGTTTTCAGAGATGATCCAGACAACAGGATGATAGAAGAAAAGTGCTTCCATGATGGATTGCAGGATATTGATCAGAAAATCGTACCGCCTGACATGGGCCAGTTCATGGAGGATGATGATTTCGAGCTGATCAGCAGGTAAACCGCTGATGATCATGGCAGGAACCAGAACCACTGGTTTCAGGATACCGATAACCGTAGGAACCCTCACCTTTTGTGATTGCAGGAAGGTTATGGTGCGTCTCATACCGGTCTTGGCAGCAAGCAGTTGCAATCTTTGTTCCCATAATGCCGGCAGGGGCGATACCTGCTTTCGGCGCATGCCATTGATGATGAACATTCCGCCTGCCAGCCTCACCGTAAGCAAGAAAACCCCGATAAACCAGGTGATGCTCACAAGATCAAAAGTCCTGACCAAACTTTGTTGCCACCCCGATAAAACAGGATTCAGTGCGGACAATCCGTCCGCTCTTTCAGAAATGCCTGCCAGATTTGAAATGCTTACCGATGAATTTGCCACAAATTCAGCCGGGGATGAGACAGGATGGTATGCCATAAAAAACGTCAAAAGGGATGAAGTAAAGATGGCGGCCAATGCAAAGACACCAAGCAGATATCTTACCTGTGACGAAATATCCCGGCGAAATTTAAAAATAAGCAGCAATATCAATCCAATGATCATTCCCTGCCACAGTGAGTGGAAGATTGTCCAACCCAATGCATATACGATATCATCTGGAATGAAAATAGCCAGGATTTTCATTTATTATCTCTTTCAATTTTATTGATCAATGCCTTCAGCTCCTCCAGTTCATCAGGGGTTGTCTGATGATTACCCAGTGCCTGCATGACAAGGTCCATGGCGGATCCACCAAAAGCAGTTTTCACAAATTTATCGAGGAGTAGTGTTTTTGCTTCTTTCTCCTTTAATACTGTATCGTATATGTGTTTCCTGCCTTTTTCAGATCGCTTGAGCAAGCCTTTTTCTGTCATGATCTGCATAAGTTTAAGAGTGGTCGTGTATCCGACCTGCTTGTTCCGGTTCAATTCATCATTGACAAAACGGACAGATGCTGGTCCATGAAACCAGATTACCTGAAGTATTTCAAGTTCAGAATCAGTAGGTTTCATTGAAGGGATGTTTGGCATTTCAGTTTAATACGAAATGTTTCGTAGCAAATATATACGAAATACTTCGTAGTAACAAAAAAAAATCGTTAAAAAAAGTTAATGTTTGGTTAACGAATGTGGAATTTTACCGTATACTACATGACCATATAAAATCAAATTCGGGTTTTCAGTGAAAGAGTTAACCAGAGCTGAGGAGCAGGTGATGAGGTGTCTTTGGAAGATCAAATCCGGTTTTCTCAAGCAGATTATCGAGCAGTTCCCTGAACCCAAACCCGCATATACAACTGTTTCAACAGTTATCAGGGTGCTTGTGAAAAAGGGATTTATATCATACCGGACACATGGCAAAAGCCATGAGTATTACCCATTGGTGAGCCGGGACAAGTATTTCAAGAATCACTTTAAAATCCTTGTGAAGAACTATTTCAGTAATTCACCACAACGTTTTGTATCTTTCTTTACCGAGAAAAACAATCTCGATCTGACAGAACTCGAAGAAATGAAAATCATCATCGAGGAACAGATCAGGAAAAAAAGGGCGGAGGCAAGTTAGCAAGGATGGCCTGTTTTCCAGCAGCATAATACGCTTTCATGTCTACGGAACTTCTTCCGTCATCATGTATTTATCAACCAGGATTCTTTCAGGCCTGTCATTCTGGTTTGTTATATCTGCCCTGGCACGGCACCTTGACCTTCGTTGAATAAATCGCATGCAAATCCTATATTATTTTGCATTATTAAATGAAATTAAGATCTTTATATTTTTAAATACATAAATGTAACCATTCCTAACCATGAAAGCAGGGGAGAAGCTAACACTTTTAAAAGCCCTATTAAAAGAGATGGGAGAGGTAACAGTTGCCTATTCTGGCGGCGTTGACAGTACATTTTTACTAAAGGTAGCTACCGATGTATTAAAGGATAAAGCCATGGGCGTCCTGGCAGTATCCCCCACCTTTCCGTCGCGGGAATACGACCGGGCCATTGAAGTTGCAGAATCATTCGGAGCCTCATTAAGGATCATAGACACCAATGAGCTGGAAGATGATAATTTCATTAAGAATCCTGTAAACCGATGCTATTTCTGCAAGAGCGAGTTGTTTGACTGCATTGCTAAAATGGCAGAAGATCAGCGATTCCGGAATTTCGTTGATGGTTCAAACCAGGATGATCTGGGTGACCACAGGCCGGGGATGAAAGCACTGAAAGAGCGTAATGTGAGGAGTCCCCTGCAGGAAGCCGGCCTGACCAAACAGGAGATCCGTAAACTGTCCAAAGAATTTGGACTGCCTACGTGGGACAAAGATGCACTGGCCTGTCTTTCTTCAAGATTTCCATATGGAGAGTCAATCAGCAGGGAGAAGCTCAGGATGGTGGACGAAGCGGAAAGTTTTTTGGCTGACCTGGGATTCCGTAATATACGTGCCCGACATCAGGGAGAAACCGTCAATATAGAAGTTGATCCGGCACAAATACCGCAGTTGCTGGAAAGCCAAACCAGGAGGGCGGTGGAGGAATACCTGACTTCCATTGGTTACAAAAAGATACATATCGATCCTGAAGGATATCGCCGGGGGAAACTCAATGATGCCCTTCCATCCACTGAAATTCCGAATGCTGAAAATCTTAGGATCGCTACTTAACCGTCAATCATTCATCGTGCACTTTCACCCTATAGCATTGATCTTTTACCGCATAATAACCGGCTTTCGCCGAACTTCTCTTTTACCGGAGCCATTCTTTAACTTATTTTAAGATTAATTAACCTGTATTAGATTCTCAATTAAAATTGCTTTCGTTAATTGTAACTGAATTTGGAATGAGTCGTCTTACATGTACGAACCATGAAAATCAGACCGAAGAAAAAAACCGGAAAATCCAAAGAGATGAGCATTGACCAGCAAATACAACAATGTGAAGAGAAAATAACTGTCCTGGAGAACTGGAAACGGGCCAGGGCCCTGGGGCAACTGGATCAGCAGCAGATGCAGAACTATGAAGGGAACCTGGAAAGGGACCTTGACAAGGAATATGAGCATATTACATTGCTAAAGATCCGCAGAATGATGGGGTACTAGACGGGCTATTTTACCTTTATGATTATTTTCCCTTCAGTACTGTGGGATTCTGCTCTCCTGTGCGCCTCCGATATTTTGTCAAGGGAATGGATTGAATCGATCACACTTATGAGATTTCCCTTTTCTGCCATTTTTCTTAAGATCTCCAGATCTGAACCCCGGGACTTTTGCAACAAAGACCTTACTTTCTTGCCCTTGGTGAGTATGGCTATCAATTTATGAACCAGTAACTTTGGACGGGGAAGGACCGTGATGTAGATGCCCCCCGGTTTTAATGCACGTTTGCAGCTGAGAAAAGTTTTAACCCCGGCTGCATCCAGGATAATGTCATAGCGTATATCCCCTTTCAGGTAATCCTTCTTATGGTAATCAATGTGATGGTCCGGTTTGAGCAGGGCCAGAAGCTTCTCATGCCTGGAGCTGCATACAGCAGTTGTTTCGGCACCGAAAAACCTTGATAATTGCAGTGCATAATGCCCTACACCACCTGCAGCACCTATGATCAGTATTTTTTGTCCAGGTTTAATCCTGCCTTTATCCCTTAAGGCCTGCAGTGCTGTTTGTCCTGCCATCGGGATGGCAGCCGCATGGATATGATCCATGTTATCAGGTTTCAGGGAAAGGGTTGATTCCCTGGCTGCTGCATATTCTGCAAAAGCACCTCCGAAACGCTTTGTCAGTCTGCAAAATACCTGGTCCCCTTCGCTGAATTTCCTCACGTTCGCCCCGCATTTAATGATCCTGCCTGAAATGTCATAACCCGGTATGATCGGGAACCTGGCTTTGAGGAAAAACTTATGGTTTCCCTTACGCTGTTTCCAGTCCACCGGATTCACACTCGCTGCATGAACCTCAACCAATACCTCATCGTCTTTTATGTCAGGTCGGGGGATCTCTTCGTAACGGAATACCTCCGGTCCCCCATATGCGTAAATCACTGCTGCCTTCATAAGGGCATAAAGATAAAAGAATCTGTCCTTTACTTGCGTGACAAATCTTTGTAAATTTGAATAAAAGCTTTGTTATGAAGTATGATGAATTCATTGTTTTGAGGGATGAGGGAACCATTCCCGATGATATCCCCGTGCTCCTGCAGGCCCTGCTGCTGGATGCTGTCGGTGATTGGGACAGCGCGCATCGGATTGCCCAGGATGTATTTACCAAGGAAGGATCATGGGTCCACGCGTATCTTCATCGCAAGGAAGGGGACCGTCCGAATGCAGCCTACTGGTACAGCAATGCGGGACGACGGATGCCTGAAACAAAACTCGAAGAAGAATGGGAGGAGATCTCCAGGGAATTATTGGGAGATAAATAATTTATTACAAATGCCATATTTAGATGAATCAGAAAGAAACTGTCCTCAGTGTCATGAAGGATGCTGACAGACCACTGAGAAGCGGAGAAATTGCCGAACTCGCCGGACTGGATAAAAAAGAGGTGGATAAGGCCATGAAGGAACTGCAAACGGAAGCATTGATCTTTTCTCCGAAGCGTTGTTTCTGGCAGGCATCTGATTCATGAAATGCTTGGAGTAGGTTAGTCCCACACCCCTGGGATCACTTCACCGCAATTTCCGCATTTACCTGCTGACAGGTTTTTTTGCATGATCCGGTAGCCACGTCTTTCGATGATGAGCTCTTTGCATCCGGGACAATAGGTATTGGATGCATCATTCCCGGGTACATTGCCTATGTAAACGAATTTCAGTCCCGCCTTCATGGCTGTTTCCCTGGATTTTACAAGGATGGAAACCGGTGTGGGTGGCAACTGGGTCAGTTTGTACATCGGATGGAAACGGCTGAAGTGAAGCGGGACATTCTCGAATCCGTTATCATACAGCCAGTCACACATCCTGGCAATCATTTCGATATCGTCGGTCCAGGAAGGAACCACCAGGTTGGTGATCTCCAGCCAGACCCCGGATTCCCTGAACAATTTTAAAGAATCAAGCACTGGTTGGAGTTTTCCGGCATTTAACTTAAGGTATATGCTCTCACTGAAAGATTTGAGATCAATGTTTGCACCATCAATATGTTTGATAAGATGCCGCTGGGGTTCCGGGTTAATATAGCCGGCCGAGACAAGTATATTCCTGACCCCATGTTCATGGGCGAGGCGGGCGGAATCACAGGTATATTCAAAAAAAGTGATGGGTTCAGAATAAGTGTAAGCGATGGTCTGGCAATTGTTTTTCAGGGCCTGGTCCACCACCGCTTCGGGCATCAGGTCATAATTCCTGGTTTCTGTTGGACTGGTCTGGGAGATGTTCCAGTTCTGGCAGTTCAGGCAGGCCAGGTTGCATCCTGCCGTGGCAATGGAGAATGACCTGCTGGTAGGCAGGAAATGATACAATGGCTTTTTTTCTATGGGATCGACATGAATGGCACATGGATTACCATATGCAATGGTATATAACTTGCCATCTTTGTTGATCCGGTTCCTGCAATCACTTAATTCACCGGATTTCAGGGTACATTCATTGGGACAAATCAGGCATCTTAAGCCCTTGGGAGTTTCAGAATAGAACAGGGCCTCTCGTCTGTGTTTGGTAGGTACATCATTGGCAGCAAAAAGCTCTTTTGTCCGCATGCACATCAGACAACCCATGCCCATGAGTCCCGATTTAATAAATTGCCGCTTATCCATTGTCTTCAAAATAACGGAAAAAATAGATTGAAATCAATCTATATTGCAGTCTTTCGAATAACTGAATACATTAAAGCGAGCAGGTTGATAAGGATGATAACGGCCAGGCTGCCTGTGAGTCCGAGCAAGGGGATCAGGAGGATGGCAGTGAGCAGTGCACCGGCTGCTGATCCTGCAAGATCCGTACTATAAAGCCTGGATGTGGTGCTGGCAATACCGGATCGGCGGAGAATAGCTGCCGATGCAAACAGGAGTCCGGATACAAAAGCAACCAGGAATGTCAGGCTGACAAAGATGACATGCAGCAGGATCCCCGGAATCTGGGTTCTGTCGATCAATAGAAATGTCACGGCCATAAGCCCGACAATCGCGGCCAGGAGGAACTGGGTAAACCGGAACTTCATATAAGTGATTTCTCCGAAGATCTTATCGGCAATCAATGCGCCTGTGGCCAGACCTGACATAAATACGGTCACTATGATGGCCAGATACAGGTAGATATATCCGAAAACCACCTGGATACCTAGCAGTAGGATCAGTTCAGCAGCCGTTCCTGTAAATCCTGCCGTGAAGATAGCCGTATCGAGTGGACTGCTGCGCAGTCCTGCCAGCACGATCAGGAGGATCAGTATCATCACAGGCATCCAGAAATTTGTACTGAAATGACTAAGCCAGTAATCCAGCTGCAGGAAATAGGCCCTTGGCCTGAAATCATGATTGATGAGTTCCCCATCCTGAATGATCTCCTCAACCTGCTGACTTCTTTCCTGCAGGCTGAACAGGTCGAGATAATAGGGATTGACATATATGGTTTCAATGCCTTTATGTTCAATTAAACCAGGGATATCAATATCAAGTTCAGCATCAGATGCAAGAAAATAAGTTTTTTGTCCGGGTACGACCAATACATGTCTGAAGGTTCTTCCAAGGGTGTTAAATATCAGGGAATAGAGCCTTCCTGCTTCAGTGCTCACATAATTCTCAACTCCCGGAAGGGAGATGGAAATAATACCTTGAGGGTGCAGACGTAATTTTACTTCCTGGAAAAATTCCGTTGTATAATACCTGTTGACCTGAGCCGTTCCCGGTGCCGGAAGGTTTACCATGATCACGTCATAGGCATGCTCAGTTTTCCTGAGAAATTTTCTGCCATCGGTGTGCAGGATATTAAGCCATGGGAATTCAGGGTAAGCCAGGTATTTGGAACGTATACGGGTGATCCATGGATTAAGTTCCACGTAATCGGCACACCGGACATGATATTTCGCTACTTCCGTGGCGATCCCGGTCAGGTCACCTGACAGAATTAGCACGGTATCCGGACGGTCATGCTGGACCATGGGATAATGGACATTCTCCTCAACAGTGCTTACATCATAGGAGATGGATACCGGTGTTCCATTTTCATAGATGGTGATCTGGTCCCCTGTCTCGGTTACAACCAGGTTGCCATACGGAGTATCAAGTGTCTCAATGGTTATCTGATTGCGGAATAACAGGGATCTTGAGTGAAGATCGAGGTCCAGGATAAAAACCAGCACGAAAAACACGCTGGTTACCAATCCTGCGAAAAAAATCGATCTCCGACCTGCCTGATTCATTACAAAGGGAACCGACAGGTTGATGATCAGCACGAGGAATAAGATCTGGAAGGTGCCCAGGAAATATACGAGCAGGAAACTGAAGAGAAGTCCACCGACAATGCTCCCTGTCGATTCGACGGCATATGATTTCCCCAGCAGGTTGGATTTGTATTTCCGGGATAAGGCCACGGTCAGACTTGTGAACAGGAAGCCGGACAAAAGGCAGAAGAACAGCAGCACGGATGCAGAGAATATCAGGATACCGGCTACGCCCGCCATACTGCCGGCCGGAAACACGATATTCTTCAGGAACCTGATGACAAATACAGTCAACAGAGGCAATAAACCCAGGAGATAAAATCCGGTTATGTGTATCTTGTTTTTTCCTTCAGCTTTCGGACTGCTACGGCCGAGCAGTGCACCTGTACCGGTCAGCAGCATCCAGCAGGCAAAAATGATCCCGATCACGAGTTCATTCCCGTGAAAGACCGAGAGGAATTCCCTGAGGAATATCACCTGTGAAATAAGGGCAGTGAGTCCAAGCACCAGCAAGGGGAAATTGTCCCTGAATGTGAGTCGGGACGTGGCTGCCTGGAAATCCATTCCAGCCTCTTCTGGAGCCGGTTTGGACTTTTCAATGCCTCTCCTGAGCAGGTCCCGGTAATACCCCCAATGCCAAGTGAAGTGAAATATGGCAATCATGCTCATGCCGATCCCGAAATCCACGTGCCAGTTAAGCAGCTCCTTGATCCATGGGATCTCCAGTTTAAAGTTTACCTGCACGGCCAGCAAGAGGCCGAGGATAGCGGTGATGAAAAAAGTAAGCAACAGTCCCGTATTCCATATCTGCCTGTGTGATTTCTTCAGTATAATTCCCGTCCTGTAAAGCAGATAGGTGAGGGCGTAGAGTAAAATGATCGCGATTCCTATGGGGAACAGGGCATAGGGCATAGGGCGGGGGAATGCTTATTCCTTACTGAATTCATGCTCGGAAAAAATGAGCGCTTCGTAGGTATAGATCTCGGCATCTTTCCATCCGTACCAGCCGATATGGACCTTATCCCTGGCACAGTGTCCCAGGAATTCTTCCAGGGTCCATCCTGTCTGTGTAGCTACCTGCGGAAGAAAGGTACCGGATTTTGCACCTTTTTTAATATAGATCCCATGGAGTCCCAGCATAATCTCTGATGGATCCTGGATCCTGATCAGGGGGGTTAGTACTGAGATCTCCAGTTCAATTTCATCCAGCTCAGCCGGAGTGACGGGCTTGAACCGGTAGTCTTTGGTGGATGCTGAAATGGT
>LJUP01000176.1 GCA_001303955.1 Bacteroides sp. SM23_62
CCATATGTCCCGGACAGATCCTCCCGCAACGTTTCCCTAAATTTTATCCTCATCACGCTTGTCATGGACGAAAGGGCATAATTGTTTTCACGGCTCCAGGGATGCTTTCCGGTAAATATTAAACTTACCCGACTCTTATCCTCCTGTCCGCGGTATATTGTCTTTTTGATCACACCTTCCGGTGGAAAGATACCTGTATCCTGCCAGGTTTCTTCCCTGTCCGTGACAGGCAGGTTCCCAAGATATTGCATGATTAACGGCCGAATTGAATCCGGGTCGAATTTCCCTACAATAACAAAGGTGAAATCATCCGTATCCTCAAAACGGTCATTGTAAATTTCCCAGCTCACCTCGGGATCAATTTCATCGAGCAGTTTGGTGGACCATGGACGCCTGCGCATGTGATACTGTCCCATGGTAACCATGATGGTGTCATAAAAGGCAGCTTCGGGACTGCCATGCCGGTTTTGTATAAAGCCCTCCATCCTTGACTTGTATGACTGGTATGCTTCCGCATTCTTACGCGGCCTGGTCAGGTAAAGGTAGATCAGCTGGAACATGGTTTCAAGGTCTTCAGGTGAGGCATTCCCGGTAATACCTTCGTTCAATTCATTGATATAGGGAAAGACGCTTACTACCTTCCCGGTAAGTTTTTTGTTCAGGGCATTCAGATCAAATTCCCCGACACCGCTTAATTTTATGATTTCGGCGGAAGCCCTGACCGACCTGTAATCCTTGGTTGCGACCAGGGAGTGGCCCCCGGGACTGAAACCCTGGAAGAGCACTTCATCATTCTTAAAGTCTGTAGGTTTGAGGATTACACGGATCCCGTTAGAGAGCCTCCAGGAGGTGATCCCCAATTCCCCCTGTTCATCTTCCCGCATAATATCAGCCAAAACCGGCAGGTCCTCCATCAGCGGCAGTTCTGAAACGGCATCCTCATAGGGAAGAATATCTTTCTGACCGATACTGGCAAAAACCGAAAGCAATGTGTCTTCACCAGGTATTTTAACTTCCTCCTTCTCCGGGGCATTTAACAGTACAACCCTGTTGGTTTCCCCAAGCCATTTATCGACCAGCTGATTGATTTCCTCCAATGTTATGCCTGGCAGCAGCCGGCTAACTGCCTGATATTCGTAAGCGATACCCGGTATAGGTTCATTTTCCAGGAAGTTTCTCATGTATTCTGCGGCGAACCTGACTGATTCCGTCTTATCCCTTTCGATGTAAGCCTTTTCCATCCGTCTTAGCATCCACGTCTTGGTGCGATCCAGTTCTGACTGTGTGAATCCATGTCTTTGAACCCGTGATGTTTCAGTAAGTATGGTTTCGAGTCCACGTACAATCCCATCCTCCTTCACCCCAACATTCAGGGAATTGATGTTCAGGGTCCTGACCAGGTTGCTGCGTGAGATATACCCGTACAGGAAGGGTGGGGTTGCCTGGTTCAACAATTCATACAGTCGGACATTCAGCATCCTTGTAAATAATTGTTCCATCAGCATCCTGCGGTAATCATCAACCGTCTCTTCAGGCAGAACCTCCTTCTTATAATATATGGCAAGCGTGGTATTCGTGGCTTCCGGATCAGTGGCTATGGCAAATATGGTTTCTTCATGGTCCGGAACCGTATAAACAGTTCTTTCTCTAGGATCGGCTTTACCCGGGATCTTTTCAAAATATTTGCCCAGAAGATCCATGATCTTCCCGGCATCGAAATCACCCACGGCGATAACGGCCATCAGGTCCGGCCTGTACCAGTCTGTATAAAACCGCTTCAGGTTCTGATGGTCAAAATTCTCGATCACTTCCACTTTTCCGATAGGCAGCCGTACGGCATACCTGGAATCCTTTAGGATATCCGGGAGCTGTTTGTCCAGCATCCTCATCTCAGCCCCCCTGCCCAGACGCCATTCTTCAATGACTACCCCCCGTTCCTTATCGACTTCTTCCGGTTCAAAACTCACATTTTGTGCCCAATCTGCCAGGATCTGAAACCCTTTCTCGATAACTTCTGTACTGTCAGTGGGAAGCTGAAGTATATATACGGTCTCGTCAAATCCGGTAAAGGCGTTTATTTCTGGACCGAATTTCATGCCAATGGATTCCAGGTAATTAATGATCTCCTGCTTGGCAAAATTCTTGGTACCGTTAAAAGCCATATGTTCTGTGAAATGGGCCAATCCCAACTGGTCCTCATCCTCCAGTATCGAACCGGCATTTAACACGAGCCACAACTGGGCCCGGTTTTCAGGTTTCCTGTTTTCCAGCACATAATAGGTCAGTCCATTTGAAAACTTACCGAGTAGAATGGCCGAATCTATTGGAATTATCTCACCTTCAGGAATCATCTTTGGGATTGTTTCCGAAGTCATGGTGTATCCCTCAGTACACGCAATCAATGACAGCAGGACAGCAAGTATTCTCAACAGATAATGGTTCAATTTCATATTATTGAAGGGCATATTCCGTTGTAAAGTTAGGATTTTATCATGGTTATAAAATAATGTTTGTTCAGGATACAAAGTATCCGGCAACCGATCTCAATCCATCGAGGAATTGTTCCTGATAAAACAATCCTAATTTTGTTTTATTTGTTGTAATTTGATCTTACAAAAATAAAAACGTGTTGCGTTTTATTCTTCTCACAGTCCTACAGGCCGGATTGATCTTCCTGAGCCGGGGTCAGACAGGGAAAGATCTACGCTTTGAGAATATCACTGTCAATGATGGACTTTCACAAAGCACAGGCAGGGTAGTTATTCAGGACAGAAAGGGATTTATCTGGATAGGTACACAGGATGGACTGAATAAATACGACGGCAGGACTTTCACGGTCTATAATAATGACCCCCTGGATACCAATTCAATGTCTGATAATTTCATCCAGGATATCACTGAAGATGAAGATGGGATCCTTTGGATTGGCTACAATACGGGTGGTATGGATCGTTTCAACCCATACAATGAAATTTTTACCCATTATAAAAACAGGCCGGGCGATACCACATCCATCAGCAGTAATTTTGTCAATCATATCTACATAGACCGTGCGGGAACCATGTGGGTGGGTACCGCTAATGGCGCCAATATTTTTAACCCTGAGACGGGAACATTTAAGCGGATCAATCTATCCGGGATAGGTGATTCCACACCATTCACAAGTTGTTTCTATGAAGACAGGCAGAACCGGTTCTGGATCGGGACAGTCGGAGCCGGTCTGGTAGAGTATGACAGGGCTTCAGGTATGATTGTGAATCAATCACTGGGCAGCAACGCCATTAGCTGTGTGCTTGAGGACAGCTATGGTGATTTCTGGGTCGCTACCACCAACGCTGGACTCAATCGCCTGGACAGGGAAACAGGACATGTAGATGTTTTTGTTGCTGATCCCGATGATCCCGGAAGTATATCAGACAATAATCTTTTCAAGATCATTGAAACAGAGCATGAAGAAAAGATATTATGGGTAGGTACGCAGAATGGTGGATTAAACCGCTTCAACCGGTCTTCGCAAACATTCACTGCCTATCAAAATGATCCAAACGACCCCTTCAGTATCAGCAATAACATTGTGTTCGCCATGAATGCTTCAACTGATGGAACCATGTGGATTGGTACCGGAGGAGGCGGGATCAATAAGTTCTCACTTCGAAAACCCAAATTCCGGCATTATAAATACCCTGGCAATGTACTGGCCAATTTTGTGTGGGAGATATTTGAAGACGGACAGGGTAAGGTCTGGATAGGATCGCAGGGAAATGGGCTTTTCAAATTTGACAGGCAGTCGCATGAGTTCGAACATTTCCTGTTTGATCCCGTTGATCCTGAATTATCCAGGACATACAATGTAATGTCAGTTGTTGTGTCAGCAGACGAAACCCTTTGGATCGCAACCCGCATGAATGGTTTGTTCAGGATCAACGAGAAAAAGGGTATATGCAAAAATTACCGGTTCGATCCACAGGATAAGGCAGGTATTGCTTCGAATAATATACAGGTGGTTTATGAGTCTTCAGACGGGACCATCTGGGTGGGATTTAATGGAACGGGTTTAAACCGGATGGATAAAAAAACTGAAAGATTCACTCTTTACAACCGATCTTACCCAGATACTGCAAGTCTGAGTTTCAATGTTGTTTTTTCCATCTACGAAGACAGTAAAAAATATATCTGGGTCGGAACATACGGAGGTGGATTAAACAGGATGGATCCATCCACGGGTAATTTTACGCATTATGTCCATGATCCGTACAATCTACACAGTATCAGCAATAACCGAATACGCTGTATTTTTGAAGACCCCTCGGGAACACTCTGGATAGGTACAGATCATGGATTAAATAAGATGGACAAAGAGACCGGCCGGTTTACAGCCTATACAACGAAGGACGGATTGCCCAACAATGTTATCTACAGTATACTTCCTGACCAGCACGGCAATTTCTGGCTGGCTACCAACCGGGGAATTTCCAAATTCAATCCGGTTGATCTGGCATTCCGGAATTATGATGAGGAAGATGGACTGCAGAGCAATGAATTCAACACCGGTGCCTATTATCTGTCCGAATCGGGGGAAATGTTCTTTGGCGGAATCAACGGATTTAACATATTTCATCCCGACAGCATCAGGGAAAACGCTTTTATTCCACCAGTCCTGATTACGAATTTCAAGCTATTTAATAAACCTGTTAATATTGGACCGGATTCCCCGCTTAAAAAGAGCATTACTGAAACCACGGAGATCATTCTCTCCCATCGCCAGAATTTTGTCTCTTTTGAATTTGCAGCTTTCAACTATATAAATACAGAAAAGAACCAGTATCAATATATGCTTGAAGGAGTGGATCCGGATTGGGTGGATGCGGGAAACCGCAGGTTTGCTGATTATCCGGGATTGCAACCTGGAAAATATACCTTCAGGGTACTGGGCTCCAATAACGATGGTACCTGGAATAATGAAGGGGATAAGATACGGCTTATTATACGTTCCCCTTGGTGGCTAAGCATTCCAGCCTACATTATTTATGCATTGCTTTTGGTGTTTATCATTATCGCCTACACCCGTAATCGTACCTATCGTCTTGAGCAATTGCGAAGGAAACTCGAGAACCAGGTTGAAGAACGTACCCGGGAAATTGCCAGGCAGAAAGAGGAGATTGAGTCGCAACGTGACGCCCTCCAGGAATTGAATGCCACCAAGGACAGACTGTTCAGGATCATTGCGCATGACCTGAAAAATCCCATGACGGCGCTGATGTCCATCACCCAGTCATTGACCATGGCTTACCATGATCTTGAAGAGGCCGACAGGGAGGAAGCCATCCGGCAGGTTGATAAGGCAGCAGGGGACCTGCTCCGCCTTCTTGACAATTTACTTCAATGGACAACGTCCCAGACAGGTAAAATGCCATTCAAGCCAGAACGTTTTGACCTGGCCGTAACCGCAAACGAAAGTCATTCACTGGCTGAGCCTTTGGCCAGGAGAAAAAAGATTGCACTTGAATCCAATATCCCTGAAGGTTCATGGGTGAAAGCCGACAGGAATATGATCAGTACCGTATTCCGGAACCTTCTTTCCAATGCCATAAAATTTACGCCAGAAGGTGGAAAGGTGACACTTGAATTGAAGCGTTTTTCAGAAGACGATGGTCCGAATTGCTATGAAGTTACCGTATCTGATAGTGGTATTGGGATACCAAAAGATCGATTGGATCAGCTGTTCCGGATGGATAATACCTGGACTACCAGAGGAACTGCCAATGAATCCGGTACCGGCCTCGGCCTCCTGCTGTGCTATGACTTTGTCATACGAAACCATGGCAACCTGCGTGCAGAGAGCGAGACAGGCAAGGGCAGCCGTTTTATTTTCACCCTCCCGGCGATCAAATAAATCATCTGTAATCCTGCTATTCCTGGCAGTATTTTTTCATGATCCTTTTCAGGTTTTTACTGGTTCCCCATTCCATTGCCTGTCTGAAATCATGACAAAAATCTGCAGCCTGACTTCCTATTTTCATCTTAATCTGTCCCCTCATTGCATAAAAATCCCCGGCATGATGATTCAGGTAAAGGGCCGAGTTTATATCGTCCCTGGCTGCCGGATAATCCATGAGGTTGTAGGATGATTTTGAACGCTGGTAATAATACATGGGATTTTGATCATCCAGTTCAATGGCAAGACTGAAATATTCATAAGCCCTGGATGACTGATCTTCAACCTCATTCATAAGAATCCCCAAATAATAGTAGATCTCCGGATCATCTGGATTGATACCCAGGGCAATATTGAGATCTGTTTTTGCACCGGCAGGATCATCCAGAAATATTTTTGTTGCACCGGCATATTTTAAAAATTCTGAGCTTCCGGATACCATATTAACAGCGGTTGTAAAGTCAGCCAGTGCAGTGCGGTAATTTTCATCTGCAAAACGGGCATACCCCCTGGCAAAATAATAGTTAACATTCTCCGGGGCCATTTCAATGGCTTTATCAACCGCGATCTCTGCTATATCCAGCACCCTGGATAGTGCCCTGAAATCCAGCTGTAACCCTATCTCAAAATCAATCAACATGGCATCGGTATCCCCCAGGTTGTAATTGGCCACCCCCCTTAGGATATAGGCAAGGGCATATCCCCTCTTTAAATTGATAGCCTTATTGAAATCTTCCCTGGCACCCTTGTAATCGTTTAATCCGATCTTTGCCATCCCCCTGTTCAGCCAGGATCTGGGAAATTGCGGATCAAGATCAATGCTCTTGTTAAACTGAATAATGGCTGTGGAATATTGTGCGAGCCCGTTCCCGTATATGGTTCCCAGGGCAAAATAGCCAAGGGCAAAATCGGGATGCTCCCTGATAAGGGCCTCAGCCAGTTCCTTTGCCTTCCTGTTGTTTACATCAAGCAGTTCATATGTATTGCAAAAATGATGATATGCCGACTCAGGGAATTGTTCCTTGATTTCTTCCCTTGATTCTATATCACCCTTCTCCAGGTAACGCTCAAGAAGGACCTCGGGTTCTGTATCCTGAGCGTACATGATTATGGAATTCTGCAGGATTAGCAAGCCTATCAGGCAAGTGATTCTGGTATTAACTGTCATGATAGCGGTACTAGGTTTCCATATTTACCAAATATCCGTTATGTTTCCGGATATTCAAAACCGAACCTTCAGAAAAAATTAAGTACTGTCCCTTGATTCCGCAAAGCTCACCCCGGATGGTATTCAACTTATCGAAACTCAGGCTTTTAACCTTCCCGGGATACTGAAGGACCGGATATTTGATTTCCATAATCTCATTGTCAGGACTAAGATATACTGACAATTCTTTGGGCAGGAATTCTGATGCGACATTTTTTTCTTCAACCAGGTCAATCCCCCGGTCAATGTCATTGGTCAGCATATGTCTCCAGTTGGTCTTGTCACTCATTTTTGCTTTCAGTGCAACTTCGATTTGCCCGGCAAGAAAACGGTTTGGTGTTTTTGCCAGCCTGATCGCTTTCCAGGCTCCCTGATCAATCCACCGGGCAGGTATCTGGGAAGACCGGGTAACCCCGACTTTCAGTCCACTTGATATTGCCAGGTAAACAAAATGATCCTGCAGGCAATGATCTTCTGACCATTTCATATCACGCGATTCTCCTTCATGTGCCCTGCATAATTCCGGACGTAAAACACATTCGCTGGTTTCCGGGGCAGTTGTAAAACAGGGATAACAATAACCCTGGGCAAATGATTTTTTGGTAACCCTGCCACATCTGATACAATGTATTATTCCCAGATATTCCAGTTCAATGGTCTTCCCCAAATGTTCATTCATGTTAATGATATCGGGACCGAGTGGTAAATAATAGGAAACTTCATCCACTATTTCACCGTGCATTTTGAGTAAAACACCCTGTTTTGTCATTTCCAGATATTTAATCCAATAAAAATCATAAAAAAAATTTACAATTCAAAATGCTGAATATCAAATGTTTATCATTTAAAGCAGATTTTTTTATAAAAAATATAGTACTATGTATTGCATAGTATTTATTTTTTTATATATCTTTGTATAGAAAGTTTGCTTGTTATGGATAGTATTGTAAAAATAGTACTAGCAATTAAATTGAAATTCCTGCTGATCATCCTGAGTATCGGAACCAGTTACTTCCTGGAGCATAAAGTCAAAAGAAATGTGGATCCTGATTCAGCCATAGAGATCATCAGGACGGCAAATGGTCTGAATGGCTCAGGGAATATTGATGCCCGTAAACTTTTCAGGGTGGCAGACGATAAGAAGGGTTCACGATCAGGATCCATTGATCATTGCATTATCCAGCCTGCAAACTACGATATTGACAGACCATTCAGTCATCAAGGGCTGGAGATATATATTGTATTATAATTTATCCCAAGAAATGCAGATAAAATGAATGTAGAAAATGCCAAAGCACAGATGAGGAAGGGTATTCTGGAATACTGCATTCTTTCCATTCTTTCCAAAAACGATGCCTATGCATCAGACATTATTAAAGAGTTGAAAGAGGCCAGGTTAATTGTGGTGGAGGGCACCTTGTACCCCCTCCTGACAAGGCAGAAGAATGCCGGACTATTGAGTTATCGATGGGAGGAATCCACCCAGGGTCCACCCAGAAAATATTATACCATTACCGACACCGGTCGGAAATTTCTGAATGAATTGCACCATTCCTGGAAGGAACTGGTGAATGCCATTGACATGTTAAACCATAAGGAAAAAGAAACAAAATAATTACCTGATGAAAACGACAGTTAAAATAAACCTGAGCGGACAGATATTTACCCTGGATGATGATGCATACCAGGCATTGAAGGATTACCTCGATGCAATCAGCAAACGATTCAGGGATATGGAGGAAGGAGCGGAGATCATCTCGGACATTGAATCACGCATCGCCGAATTGTTCCAGTCAAAGATCAGCGATAAAAAAGAAGTAATCACCATTGAGGACGTCAATGATGTGATCGGCATCATGGGACAGCCTGAGGATTTCCTGGAAGAGGAGGGCATGGAAGATGAGGCAGGAAGATCCTATGCACAAGGGAGAAAATCAAGAAAATATTACCGTGACGGGGACAATGCCATCTTCGGAGGTGTGTGTGCGGGACTGGGGGCATATTTCGGGATTGAAAACTGGCTTATGCGATTGTTATGGGTGATTTTCTTCTTCGCAACCGGAGGTGGCCTGATGTTTATCCTGTATATAGTCCTTTGGATTGCAGTACCCAAAGCGATGACAGCTGCTGAAAAACTTGAAATGCGGGGTAAAAGAGTAACCGTCTCCAATATTGAAAAAACGGTTAGAGAAGAATATGAAACAGTTAAAGAAAATGTTAAGGAAGGTTATGAAAAAGTAAAGACATCTAAAGAGTTAAAGAAGACAAAAAATGTAATGGATGAAATTTTTCAGGTAATTGGTCAAATTGTACTGGTATTTCTAAAGATCATTCTTTTCATTATTGGATTTGTTTTGATCATAGGCGGATTGGCAGTACTTATGTCTTTGTCAATTGCATTCTTTTTCCGGGATAGTGTATTCCCTACGGAAATTTTTGGTTCACCTCTTCATTCATTCAATGAAATCTTTGGAATACTTGGTGATCCCACCAGCATGACGCTGATATCCATTGCCCTGTTTTTTACCATTGTCATCCCGTTGATCGCCCTGATATATGCCGGTATCAAGATGATGTTCAGGTTTAAAGCCAACGATAAAATGATCGGGCTCACCGCCTTCGTTCTCTGGATCATCAGCGTGGTTTTCCTTGTCTCCATGGCTGCTTTTGAAGGATGGAACTTCAATGCTTATGGCCGTATCAGTACTACAGAGAACCTGGATACTTTTTCATCAGATACACTCGTTGTCCGAATGGTTTCCGATCCGGGCATTGAAGGTTTCAATGATGACTGGTATTTCAGTTATGATGACTCATGGAACATGATCTCTACCGAAGACAGGTTCTATGGAAAGATTGACCTGGATGTAGCTCCGGGGGACTTTACCGATTATGAGATCTCTGTGCGGAAAAATTCACAGGGAAGGGACAGGGCCCAGGCCTCCATCAACGCTGGCACGCTCGAATATGATTGGGATCAGCAAGAAAATACTTTGTTACTGAATCCTTACTTCAGCCTGAAAAAAAATTATAAATGGAGAACCCCGGGCACAAAAGTTACCATTATGGTCCCACAGGGAAAATATATCAGGCTGGACAATAATACCAGATACTTCCTGCGCAATGTTGAAACGGTTGATGATATATGGGACCGTAAACTGGCCGGTGAGGTCTGGCAGATGACAGAAGACGGCCTTGTTAGTGTCGAATGACATATCATCGGCAAGAAAAAGTTAATCCCGGTATAAAAGGGGAATATATTCGCTGCACTTCTTTTGTTCAAATTCTCTCTTCAGCCTGGAGAAACGTGGCCTGCCATTTTCGAGGGGGATTTCCACCCATGCTTCCCCAACAAGTGGCATCGCATAACGGATAAAATCATCAGTAACATCGAGCCCGTCTGAATTCAACCAGTGTTTGGGAAGCTGACGGGCAGATACAGCTACTTTTTCCAGTCGTACCTTATCATAATAAAGCTGGTAGGAATTCCCGGGGTTGCGAAGCATGGTTGCCATATAACCACTGCCTTCTGATGTGGCGATCTCAACCGCTTTCCTTCCGACCTCAAAGGCTTCTTCTGTATCGACTGATGAAAGGCAGAGCGAAGTGGAGCGCTGCAAAACACCGGGTACCTGCCAGGATGCCTGTCCCCTTGCATTGAGACCCTGCTCATTCAGGTAGTTGGCTACCACCTGTGCAGTTGCCTGCTTACTGGCACCATATTCAATGTGTCCAAAACGATCATGGGCAGCTCCTATGTTTCCGACGTCAAAACCTTCACTGACAACCACGATACACCTTCCGGTCATGCCCAGCTGACGGTTGACATGATCATGCAATGATTCCAGGTTATGCCCCGATTCAACAGTATAGATCTGCAGGGGCATCCTGCGGTCAGGATCAGCCAGGCGCGCAGCTGCAGGTATGTACCCGGAGGAACGGCCCATCGCCTGCAATACACATACACATTCTGAAGTACTGATGGCCTGGTTTTCCTGGTTGGCATCCGAGATGATTGACATCCAGTAGCGTGCGGTGCTCCCGTAGCCAGGTGTGTGATCGATCAGGGTAAATTCTTCATCCCCCAGGTCATTGTCAATGGTTTTCGGAACCCCCGCCACCACAAGGTCATAACCCTTGGCTGAAGCCAGCTCGGAAACCTTGGCAGCCGTATCCATTGAATCATTG
>LJUP01000177.1 GCA_001303955.1 Bacteroides sp. SM23_62
CAGACGGAACGAGCTGATTGATGTCAAGATGATTGACGATATTGTGATATGCCCCGGCATTAAATCCCCCAGGGCTGATTTTTATAATTACGCGGATTGCAGACTTCGGAGTTTTGACCTGAACAGCTATATACGGACCCGGACATCCAACCTGGATATCTGGTCAACCCTGAAGATCCGGATCTCACATGACAAGGAGAAATACGGGGGCAAGGGCGAGACCAAGGAATTCGACATTGTCCTGCGAAAGGATGTTTCCTTCGATATTGAGGTCTCTTTTCCTGCCGGACTGATCACCGTCTCCAAACCCGAGGATGGAACAGAGGATCCATACGGGCAGCTGACCGGGATCAGTGTTGCCATGATCGGCCAGTTCACCTTCTACCACCCGGAAAAGATCAACGTACAGCGGCCCTACAAAATAGGCGCCGGCTTCATTGCCCTGAACACCTTCAACTTCAGTGAGGATCCAGAAAACCAGGATATCGGCCTGGTCATCCTGGGAAGCCTCTATCCCACCACCAAGGATGTGAAACTTACCTTCCCGCTGTACATAGGCGCCGGCTACAAACTGAAAGCCCAGAAGTGGTTCGGATTGATCGGTCCGGGTATACGAATACGATTATGACAGCGTTTTTGACTATTTTTACTTCCTGTACCAAAGCATGCCTCCCATGAGAGGAATATTTTTCTGTGCGGCCTTTGCCATCATGTGGCCATCCCTTTATGCCCAGGTAAAACTGGATTATTACCTGCCCCTTGAAGACTACCTGCCCGGGATCCCGGAACCCGGATCAGTCATCGGCCACCCCGTTGGTGAGTGGCACCTGACCCATGATAAGCTCACCGCCTACCTTTCACTCCTGGCCAGGGAATCTGACCGGGTGATCATGCAGGAGTATGCCCGGTCCTGGGAGAACCGCCCCCTCTTCCATCTCATTATCACGGCTCCGGCAAATCACGCCGGGCTGGAACAGATCCGGGAGGAACATCTGAAACTCTCGGATTCCGGATCCGGCCGGCGGCCAGATCCCGGGGACATGCCCGTTGTTGTCAGGCTGGGTTACAATGTGCATGGGAACGAATCCAGCGCCGCCAATGCTTCCGTGCTGGTGGCATACTACCTGGCTGCATCACGCAAGCAGGAGGTACTGGACTACCTGGACAATATGGTGATCCTCCTGGATCCCTGCCTGAACCCCGACGGGTTCAACCGGCATGCCAGCTGGATCAATATGCATAAATCCCGGACCCCGATGCCGGATGACAACAGCCGGGGATTTCGTGAAGTATGGCCGGGAGGCCGGACCAATCATTACTGGTTCGACCTGAACCGGGACTGGATCCTCCTGCGGCATCCGGAGACCAGGGGCCGTGTGGAGGTTTTCCACAGGTGGCGGCCGAATGTGCAGACGGACCATCATGAGATGGGATCCGCTTCCACTTTCTTCTTCCAGCCCGGTATCCAATCCCGTACCCATCCCTATACCCCTGAACACACCACCGAACTGACCCGTAAGATAGGGCAATACCACGCTGCCGCGCTTGATCCTGACGGCAGCCTCTTTTTTACCGAAGAGATCTTTGATGATTTTTATTACGGGAAAGGATCTTCCTATCCCGATGTCAACGGATGTGTGGGGATCCTTTTCGAGCAGGCCGGCACCAGGGGATTTGAACGCAATACCTCGCGTGGGAAGCTGACCTTTCCCTATGCCATCCGGAACCAGGTCAGGGTATCCCTTTCCACCTTGAAAGCATCCTTTGAGATGCGGGAAGAACTGCTGGAGCATCAGCGGGACTTCTACAGTTCAACCCGATCCCTCTTCGATGCTTCAAAGGAAAAGGCCTATATATTCGGGGATACCGACCGGGCAACCCTGGCTGAGTTCGTGGACATCCTGCTCAGACACCGGATCAGGGTATTTGGATTAAAACAGGGCCATACCATAGACGGGATCACATACGCGCCCGGTAATGCCTATATAGTACCGCTTAACCAGCCCCAGTTCAGGCTGGTCCAGAGCCTGTTCAGGCCATTGAAGACCTTTGCAGACAGCCTGTTTTACGATGTTTCTGCATGGACACTGCCCTATGCTTTCAATATCCCTTACGCAGACCTTGGCCAGACCAGGCTGGCAGAAGAACTGATGGGTGAGCAGGTGCTGGAAATAAGCAGGCAGCCGGGAAGGATCGTCGGAGATATCAGCCAGGCCGGATATGTTATCCCCTGGCATGAATATTACGCACCCGGGGCCCTGTACCGGATACAGGATGCGGGACTGATGACCCAGGTGGCCACGGAACCTTTCGAATACAAGCACCGGGAAATCAGCCGATCCTTCGGCTACGGGAGCATTTTCATACCCGTACAAAAACAGATAAACACACCACAGGAAGTTTATGACATCATTGGCCAGGCCATACAGGAAACAGGCGTCATTGCCTATTCCATCGGTACCTCCCATACCAGCCAGGGCATGGACATGGGCAGCAGCCGTTTCGTTCCCCTCGAAAAACCGGCCCTGTTGCTGCTGACCGGTGAGGGTGTCAACAGCCTGGAGGCCGGAGAGATCTGGCACCTGCTGGATGCACGCATGCAAATGCCGGTTGTGCTCATTGACCAGGGACAGTTGAATAGCATGGATCTTTCCCCATATACCCACCTGCTGATGCCTTCCGGTTCATACGATGGGATCAATGCCAGCGGCCGTATGGAGATCACCCGTTGGGTGAGCAAAGGAGGAACCATCATTGCCCTGAACGCAGCCAACCGATGGCTGAAGGAGCATAAACTCGCGGACATTGACTTCATGGACGATAAAACGGACAGCAGTGGTTATCAGGCTTACGGGGACCTCGGAAACAAGATCGGGGCGCAGGACATCACAGGGAGTATATTCGAATCGCATGTCGACATCAGCCATCCCATCGGATATGGACTCCGCAGGCAGACCATCCCTGTATTCCGGAACCATTCCCTGATCGCCCTGCCAGACAAGCGCCCCTTTGCCTGTCCCGTAAGATATACCGCTGACCCATTGCTCAGCGGATATGTGCCCGAAGAAAAATACGATGACCTGCGTAACACTCCGGTGGTACTTATCGGCAGCCATGGATCAGGCAGGCTCATCTCATTTATAGACAACCCGAATTTCCGCGGTTTCTGGTACGGAACCAATAAATTGTTCCTGAATGCCATTTTCTTCGGTCCGGTTGTTTCATCGTATTCAACCAGGTAGTATTTTTGCAAGATATCAGAACCGAGACAATATGCCCATCAACATCCCTGACAATCTGCCTGCAGCTTCGGTGCTCAAAAATGAGTATATTTTCGTCATGGACCAGACCAGGGCCATCCACCAGGATATCCGGCCCCTGCGCATCGTGATCCTGAACATTATGCCGGTCAAGCATACAACCGAAACACACCTGTTGCGGTTGCTTTCCAATACACCCCTTCAGATCGAGATTGACCTGATCCATCCGAAAAACCATACTTCCAAGAACACCTCCATCGAGCACCTGCGGACATTTTACAAGACTTTCGATCAGGTCAGGCATCACCGCTATGACGGACTGATCATCACCGGGGCGCCCCTGGGTTTTATCAACTTCGAGGACGTACATTACTGGGAGGAATTGAAAGAGATCATGGACTGGTCAGAGAAACATGTCACTTCGACGCTGTATCTCTGCTGGGGCGCCCAGGCTGCCCTGTACCATTTCTACGGCATCGAAAAAAGATTGCTGGAGAAGAAAATGTTCGGTGTCTTCAAGCACCGGGTCCTGGACCGTAAAATCCCATTGGTCCGTGGATTTGATGATGTTTTCCCCGCTCCGCATTCCCGGTATTTGCATATTGAAAGGGAAGACATCAGATCGGTTAAGGAATTGCAGATCATTGCCGAATCCGATGTGGCAGGTATCTATATCATAGGCACCAGGGATGGCAAAAAGATCTTCGTGACCGGACACTCGGAATACGATCCCAATACCCTGAGGGATGAATATGAAAGGGATCTTACCAAGGGACTGGATATCGAGCTTCCCGTGAATTACTTCCCGGACGATGACCCGTCAAGGCCTCCCATGGTCCAGTGGCGGAGCCATGCAAACCTGCTCTATACCAACTGGCTGAACTACTATGTTTACCAGGTCACGCCCTTCAAGCTTGAGAACGATTAACGCTTTGCCCCGCCATCAGCATGGCCCTGATTGTTCCTGTCACCAATCCGGATTTCCGGTGCCGACCCTCATCAATGCATCCAGATCGGAAAAGTATTTTTCGTACACATCCCTTGGCATGCAATTGTTGTTAATGCAAACAGAGGCTGCCATGCCAATAACCTCTCCTGCCATGCCCGTAGTACGCTGTACACGGATGGTACCCAGGGCAATATGCGTCACGCTTATATTTCGTCCTGCCATGAAAAGATTGGAGACATTGCGGGAATAGAGGCATCTGAAGGGTACCTGGTACGGATCTATTGCTCTCATATCTGCCGATGACAGGAAGGGTTCTCCGGTAAAGCCACCTTTCTGGACCGGGAAATGAAGATCCACATCCCAGGTAGTTGTAAAAGACCCGTCGGGAAATTTTCTGCCTTCCAGTATGTCCTGCTCTCTTAAAACAACATCACCCAAAAGTCTTCTCGACTCGCGCTTACCCCCAATATAGGCTACCCAGGACAGTTTGCGGTTGGCAAACGCTGCTTTATGAATGCTCTTGTTCTTGAGAAAGTCCCAATTGCCATAAATCACTCTTAATGAGTAATCTCTGATCAACTCAATCTCCTTCACCTGATCTCTGTGAGCCCCCGTCTCCCAATCCCAGTCCCCTTTCGTGGTCTTAATGGACGTTTGTTCGTTAAATTTTACGGACCATGGACTGGTTGCGGGAAATGCAACGGGCTGGTCCATTTGCGTGGAATTCCATTGAACAGAAGTACCCATGACCAGCTGGTCAGCTTTTTCAGGGGCCCGTGATTCTCCTGTTTCCGATTTCGCCTCCCGGCCTACCCTGAAATCTGCCCCTGCCAGGAAACCAAGGTTCGCATCCCCTGTACAATCTGCAAATAGTTTTCCCCTGAACCTATATTCCCGGCCGGTGATAATGCTTCTTCCGGTAACGGATACAATCCGATTACCTGCCTTTTCTGCAGCCATCACATGGGTATTCAGAAACAAAATGAGGTTTTCTTCTCCCATTACAACCCTCAGTTTTTTATCATCCGCATAATTACCCGGCGGACCGGCATTGTGTTCTTTTTTCTCCGGATATTGTTCAATGATCTCAAAAATCTTTTTGCTGCGCACTGATGCAGGATCCTGCTGTGCTTCCCATAGAGTCCAGTGCCCTATACCTCCAAGCTCATCAACCAGTGAACCAAGATTGGCATATGGTTCCTGATAAATCAACCCGGACAGGCCAACCCGGACTTCCGAGCTGTTGTTACCACCCAGTACCGGCCTGTTCTGGATCAACGCTACTTTACATCCCAGCCTTGCAGCACTTACTGCTGCACAGATACCGGCCATCCCGCCACCTACTACAATGAAATCATAATCACCTGCATCCTCCGGTTCACCGGAGAATCCAAGTGCCTGCCTCCGGAAATTTGTCAACGCTTTCATGCCTTCGGGAGGAGAAAAATCGGGGTCGGTAGTTAGCAGGATTGCATCGCACCTGCCTTCAAATCCTGTCAAATCATGAAGTGATATATTTACCGGGCCTTTTCTGAGCCGGATACTTCCACCGTCCTGCCAGTGCCAGTCATCTCCCTGGTTTCCAAAAGTAGTTGACAAGGCTTGTTCATTGAAAAGTACCTGGAATTTGCCTGGTGCACCCTCAACCCGCCAGGGAGCAACCCAGTCTTTCGTTCTCACCCAGATGTGGTAATCTCCTCTTTTTCGCAGCATAATGGTTGTTGCAGCATCAGGGACAGGTGTTCCCATTCCGTGTGCCAACAAATAGGCAGAACCCATAACATCCATGGATTGCTGGTCGATTACCCATCCTCCAAGATCCGCAAAGCTCTCGGCTTCAACAAAAATGGTTTTATGATCCTGGCTTTCTCCTGTAATATGCAATACAAGAAAACCAGTCAGAAACAGAATCTTCGAAATAGGCTGTAAAATCATCTTTCAAATACAGGACACTTTTCAATTATATTTTGGAGGGTCCAGAGCCGTATAAAACAGCAGCTATTCGAACCAGCTCTATACCAACTGCCTGGATTATTATGTCTGCCAGGTCACGCATTTCAAACCTTAACGGGATTAGCACTTTGCCCGAGCCATTCATACCACCTGTCCATGCCTTCGCCTGTTTTCACTGACAATTCAATGAATTCAAGCTTTGGATTGACCTGCTGTGCGTATTTCCTGGCCTGCTCCAGGTCAAAATCGAGATAGGGCAGCAGGTCCGTTTTATTGATGATGCAAAGATGGGAGGACTGGAACATGTAAGGGTATTTGATGGGTTTGTCCTCCCCTTCGGTCACACTCATGATGACCACGCGGGATGACTCGCCCAGGTCGAACATGGCCGGGCAAACCAGGTTGCCGACATTTTCTATCATCAGGACGGCACCCTCCTCCACCTCCAGCTTCTTCACAGCCTTGTTCACCATATCCGCATCCAGGTGGCAACCCTCGCCGGTGTTTACCTGCACCACAGGAGCGCCGGCCTCCTTGATCCGGTTGGCATCGTTCATGGTCTGCTGGTCTCCCTCGATGATAAAGAAAGACAGGTTCTCCCCCTGCTCCCTGATGGTCCTTTCCAGCAGGCTGGTCTTTCCGGAACCCGGTGAACTGACCAGGTTCAGTGCCAGGACCTTCTTCGCCTCAAAATACCCCCTGTTCCGTTCGGCCAGTAAATTGTTCCTGGACAGTACATCCTGTTCTATCTCCAGCTTCCTCTCATGGGAATGTCCGTGGTCATGGATATGATCATGATCGTGGTCATGATGGTTACCATGCCCGTGATGGTGCTCATGCGAGTGCTCCACCCCTTCGTGGGTATGCGTATGATGGTGGCTCTCCTCCCCTGGTTTGAGTATGGTTGGTTCTTTTCCCGGTTGTCCGCAGCCGCAGCTATCACACATGGTATTCCTGATTAAATTGATCTGGACAAAGATAGTAAAAAGTGTGCTGAAGGGATTGTCGGCACGTCTCTGCTTTTTGCCAGACGGCAAAAAAAAGGTTCCTTTGCCAACAATCCCTTCAGCAGGTGTTGTCCGGCCGGTTGCTGACAACCAGATTAAAAACACAGGACATTCATTGTCCAGGAATTTCTCATGCAGTAACTTTGATATTGCCAATAAAAAATCCAGACTGGTTACCTCATCAATGCTATATGGTTGATCCTGTCGAATTTCAAAAGACTAAAAGGCGCATTTGTTATATGGCAGCCGATAAGCTAACCTGTTGACAGCCTGTATATGCGAATAGAAAAAATCTTTATGATCGTTTGGGTGGCAGCGGTATTCGCAGCTTGTAATCGTCAGGGCGCTGATCGACAGATTATTACAGCGCTTAACCCACAGGACGGGGAGCTATACATATGGATCCCTCCGGGAACTTTTCGTATGGGGTGCTCCACCAATGACAGGGATTGCCAGGATGGGCAAACCCAGGCGTTCAACAATGAGAATCCCAGCCACATGTTGACGATAAGCAATGGCTTCTGGATGAGCCAGACCGAAGTCACCATAGGTGCTTACAGAAAATTTGCGGAGACAACCCGGCAAAAACTTCCGGAGGATCTTGTCCTCACCGCTCCTGAGAGGTTTCGGTGGCATGGATTCCCTCAAAGTGACAATTTTCCAATGGCCTATGTAACCTGGGAAGAGGCAAAACAATATTGTGAGTGGGCCGGGGGACGGTTACCGACCGAAGCTGAATGGGAGTATGCTGCCCGTGCGGGAAATCAAGAGGCGCGATACGGCAACCTGGATGAGATCGCCTGGTATGCTGACAATGCTGGCCCTTCAAGACTGAATAGCTCAGAACTTTGGGAAAAGGCCTCCTCCCCTTATGATTATGGACTGCAATTACGGGACAGGGGTAACGATACGCACCCGGTCAGGAAGAAAGCTCCCAATGACTTCGGTCTCTATGATATGCTGGGGAACGTATGGGAACACTGTGCTGATTGGTACAGTGAAAATTATTATCAGGTGAGCGAAGATAGGGATCCTGAAGGCCCTTCGAATGGAGAGTTTAGAATCATGCGCGGTGGTGCATGGAATACGCCGCCTCCGGGCGTGCGTGTTTCACATCGTGGATGGATGCTGCCTGACCACAGGTTCAGCAATATAGGATTCCGGTGTGTGCTGGATGAGATCCCTGAACCTTAAACCTTTATTCCACGATGAGGGATTTTACCCTCAGTTCCCGCCCCTGGATGATTTCCGGGGCAAGGGCCTGGCAGGCGGGACAGGGAGTATATAATGTGTCGGTATCAAATTCATGGCCACAGCTGGTACATCTGGCCTTACCGGGGATGATGATCAGGTTCCTGCGGGCTTTTTCAAGCATGGTCCCCTTAACGGCAGCCTCCAGGGAAAATGCAAGCGCCTCCATAACCACTCCGGAGAGCTGACCTACCTCGATCTCGATCTCCTTTACCACACTGGCGGCCTCTTTCCTGGCAGATGAGGTGGCAATATCGACAATGTCCACGGCGATGGAAAACTCATGCATATAATGCGTATCTGAATTCCCAAAAGTAATACTATTAACGGAATTTATTTTTGCATGATCGTGTCTTTATCCCGGATTTTATCGTGATTGCCATCCCAATAAAATCAAGGTTGCCAGTACACCAAATTTTAGTAAAAACCGCTGCAAAAAATGGCTTATAATTGTATCTTTACCGGCAGAATAAAATATCATTATTATGACGACCGTAAAACAAATATTGGATAACAAGGGACATGAGACTTACAATGTCAGTCCGGGTGCAACCGTATTCGAAGCGCTGCAGATCATGGCTGATAAGGACTGTGGAGCCCTTATGGTGTTGGATAGTGACGGGAAGCTGGTCGGGATGTTCTCCGAGAGGGATTATGCGCGCAAGATCATCCTCCATGGCAAATCCTCCAAGGAATCCATTGTGGAAGATTACATGACCACCGAACTAACCACTGCCAGACCCGAATCCACCACGCTGGAGCTTATGGCCGTAATGACCAACAAACATGTCAGGCATATACCTGTACTTGATCACAATAAACTGGCAGGCGTTGTTTCGATTGGTGATGTCGTGAATGCCATAATCAAGGAACAGGATATTACGATAAAGGACCTGGAAAAATACATTACATCCAGCGGATACGGGCATCAGTAATCTCCCGTTTCACGTTTCATAGCCGCGATCACAAGCTGCCCCAGGGCGATCCCACCGTCATTGCACGGCAATTGCTTGGGAACCAGAACCCTGAATTGATCGTCCAGCAGGTCTGATTCTACCCGGTATGAGAGGTACCTGTTCTGAAAGGTACCTCCGGAGAGGGCCACTGTGCGGATGCCTGATTCCCGGCTGATCCGGAAGACCCGCCTGACAATGATATCAGCGACCGTATTATGGAACTTTGTGGATATCATTCCAACGTCAACCCCCGCCATCACCTCATGCACCATGGCCTGGAAGGCTGGTGCCAGGGATATTTGCGTCCCGTCATCATAGGGATAAACTTCTTTTGTTGTGGGACTGACAATATTTTCCAGCCTCATCGGGGCTTCTGCGTGGAAACTTGAACGGGTGCAAAGATCCAGCAGTGCAGCGGCGGCGTCAAATAACCTGCCGGCACCCGAGGTGAGGGGACAATTTATGTTTTTGTCAATGGCCTGGATCACTTGATCTACGGTGGACAGGTTGAGCTTCCTGAGAAACGGCAGGTCAAGGTTCACCAGCTCCCGGCCGTATATCCGGTAGAGGTATGATACGGCCATCCTCCAGGGTTCATGTGTGGCCAGATCCCCTCCGGGCATGGGCATGTATTCCAGGTGAGACAGGCGCCTGTATCCGGCCAGGTCGCAGACCAGGAATTCAGATCCCCAGATATGATGATCATCACCCAGTCCGGTTCCGTCAAAACTAACCCCTATCACCTGCTCTGTAATACCGTGCTCAGCCATCACAGAGGCTATGTGTGCATGATGATGCTGTACTGCCACTGTGGATAGCCCCAGCTCCCTTGCATACTTTGTCGACAGGTAATCCGGATGCAGGTCACATGCCACCAGCTGGGGCTCCATCCGGAACAAAGTCCTGAACCGGTCAACCGTCTCCCGGTAAAATGCCAGCGTCTCAAAGTTTTTCAAATCACCTATATGCTGGCTCATGATGGCTTTGTTCCCCTTTCCAAGACAGAAACAGTTTACCAGTTCAGCCCCTGCTGCGAAAATGCCTTCTACGGACAATCCGGTATGGACCGGGCTGGGAACATACCCCCTGGATCTTCTCAGCAGTCGGCTTTGTTCCCTGACCACCATGGCTACAGAATCATCGGTCCGGTTATGAATGTCCCGGTTATAGCGCAGCACGGCATCCGATACCGGTCCCAAAACATCCTCTGCCTGCCGGTTGTCAATGATGATGGGCTCTTCTGCCAGGTTGCCCGATGTCAGCACGATCACCCTGGTTTTCATCTGCTCAAACAACAGGTAGTGGAAAGGCATATAGGGCAACATGGTCCCGATCGTGGAAAATCCGTTGGATACCCCGGGGGCCAGGCCGTTTTTCTCTTTCAGGATAACGATGGGGCGCCTCCAGGAGGCCAGCAATGATGCCTCGGTTTCTGAGATCTCGCAATACCGGCCCGCCGCCCCCAGGTCACCGAACATAACTGCAAAGGGCTTCCCTTCCCTGTGTTTTGATTCCCTCAACCGCTTTACCGCTGCCGGGTTCAGTGCATCACAGGCCATGAAGAAGCCGCCTAGTCCCTTGATGGCCACGATCCCTCCCCCATCTATCAGGTTGGCGGTCCGGTTGATGATCTCCTGCATGCCACTTATGCTTTCTGTCCCCATTGCCAGGGTATATTCCGGACCACAATTCCGGCAGGCAGTCGGCTGGGCATGGAACCGCCGGTCCAATATGTTGCCGTATTCATGCCTGCATGCGGGACACATGGTAAAATCATGCATGGTGGTGCGGGCCCTGTCATACGGAAGATCTTTTATGATGG
>LJUP01000178.1 GCA_001303955.1 Bacteroides sp. SM23_62
GATGGCTTTTCCTGCCTCATGGTATTTTGCCACAAAGTGGCTGGAAAACTTTGCCAGCAAAACTTCTATTGATTACTGGATATATATTCTTTCTATCATCCTGGTTATACTGATCAGCCTGGGAACCATCATATTCCAGACACTCCGTACGGCCAGGACAAACCCGGCAGATTCACTCCGCTATGAATGAGATTAGTTTACGATGATCTTTTTTGAGATCAGCTGGCTGCCCGCCCGGAACTTCAGGAAATACAATCCCCTCTCCCACGCTGACAGGTCAATGGGGATGTCATGTTCGGCCGGAACCATAATGCCATGGTAACGCTGGGAAACCAGCTGCCCTTTGGCATTAAAAATCTCAATGTTTACTTCCTGGCGGGTATTCAATACAAAGCGGAGGTGCAACTCATCACTGGCAGGATTCGGAAAGGCCAGCAGGTAATCCAGGTCTTTCATCACACCGGTTGGATTTACACCGGTACCGGTATATACCTCGCCCTTCAGTTTTCTTCCCTCAGCAAGCATTTCTCCAGCTGGTCCGGCCAGATAAGGGTTGATCCAGTCAGGCCTTTCCGGGAGGTCCGTTCCACCATCCCATATAAATTTTTGCTCCCACTCCTGGTCCGTCAGCCGTTTGAAATTACTGGTCACTTTATAGTGAAAGGAGGAAACCGGTCCCGCAAAAGCCATCAGCTGATCCGGGTTTGTGGGATTGGGAGCCAGGAATACGCCCTTGTTTATATAGCCATTACCTACATGAAGTACATATCCGACTATAAAACCTGCCTCATTTGTCGGCTGGGTATGGACGTCTGCCACTACGAAATCCCAGTTTAACCCTTTGTTGATATCAAAGAAGAAATCAGTGAACCAGCCCGTAACTGACGGTCCGGATGCCATGTAGGAATTGATCATTGTTTTCAGGAAAGTGATCTCCGTCTCGTTAATGGCTACACCGGCCAGTTCCTTTTTGGCAATTTCTTCAAAAATCCCCATGATCTCAGCATACCGGGTATAATAATCAATGATCATGGTTTTACTCTGAAAGTCTTCTCCATCGAATACCCCGGCAAGAAATGCTGCGGCATTCTCTGCAAATTGCTGAAGCCTGGCGTAGAAATCAGGATAAGGTTCAATATAGGTATAGGGGTAGGAACAGGCCGTACCTCCCGTATAGGACTGCTTCCCGTAGAGGATATTGTCGTGCCTTAGTTCGGCCCAAGAAGTCAGCTGGGTGTTCAGTTTTTCCTGATGCCAGGCGGTGGTTTGCATGAAAAAAGGAAGATTTGTCGAGGAAGTTGGGGGATTCAGTTCCCTGATGGCGGCCATCCAGGTGTTATAGAGAGACTGCTCCCAGAAATCCTCATCGTAAGCATCCACCAGGTATTTCAGGGAGGAAACCTTATAGGCATATTTGTATTTTTCCAATTCGTCCACCAGCAGGAATATGGCATCTTCGTTCCCCATCACAGCCATTACATCCAGGGGATCAGGCAAGCCCCGGTAGATCTTTTTATTGTCCACGATGATCCTGTCATAAACCACCTCACTCAACACATATGAATCAATCAGGAATTTCTGCCCGAGCAGTTTGAAAGAGACGGGCAACTGTCCGGGATCACTCGAAAAGGGATCCACATAAAAGAAATTTGACATGATCTTCTGTCCATAATCATCCGAAGCATTCAAACTGTCCTTGAAAGCTGCATACTTTTCCGCGGAGAAAAGATCAGCAGGAGAAGTAAGCATCCTGCCTGTCAATCCCTCCAGTTCTACCGGTGTCAGGTTATCATCGGGACCAACCAGAAATGTGATTACCTGCTCATGTTTGTCCAGGTTGGACCTTTTACCGCTTGCATTGAGCAATTCATTCAACAATATAGCGCCCAGTTGCATCCGCCTAAGTTCATCATCGGTCCAGTCCGGCTCCCAGGGATTTTCCGGTGGGGCTGTCAACAGGAAATCAATCCTGCCCAGCCACATCATGGTACGAAAATATTTTTCCAGGGTGATGGTGCCCTGCGGTGTATATATTTCCTTATTATAATGCCCGCGGGGAGTGAACTGGCTGAAGTCAAGCTTGCGGGGTCTCTCCTCTGTGAAAAGGGTTGTGAACACCATTTGTTCGGCTGCGATTTTTTCCATGATATCATTGAATTTCTCCGGACCATGTGATTGCGGAACAAACGCCTGTTCATAGATCAGTGAACGGGCAACGGAGATGTACAGGTCCACATCTTCGAGGGCATCACCCAACCTGCCATCACCACTGTACTTGGAATACAATGCAGGATAGGCGGCGTACATGGCATCCAGCAATTCTATGAGATTGGGTTCAAGCAATTGCCATTCCAGGGTCTGCAATATGGCATCATAGGAATTATGCAATGTACCAAGTACAAAATCGGAGGATATGAACAAAGGCAGGTCGTTGTTATAAATATTGACAAAGGCATCGGCCCAGGAATAGGATTTCAGCCGCTCAGAGACCATGAAAAAATTATGCTGAAGCAGGTCCTGTTCCCCGGTAGTAAGTCCAAACACACGGTTTATAGAATCATACCATGGGATGCTGCTGAGGTCTGCCGGGTTTTCCCGTGATGCATAATAGGTGGTTTTTACCGGGTTATCGCTTATTAACTGGCTGGCAGAAAGCGATTTATTACTTTCCAGGAATTGTTTATAGATAACAGGGTCAAAGGTACTCTGGGCCCTGATTACTAAGCTTCCCGAAAGAATGATGGCCAGGCAGGTGAGTAATATTCTCTTGGTTTTCATGGTTTTGGGGAATTATATGCAAGTTATTATTTTATAGATTGATTATCAATTTATAGATGCATTATCGGTCCCCGGGGTTGCGCTTTAACGGAACATTATCACATGATCATGATATTATTGAATCCCGATTAATTAAGAATATATATATTTATTATGTTGTTTCTGATTTCTTAAACCCTCTTAAACCCATATTCTCATGAGAATAAGTATCACAATCGTGCTATCGCTTGTTTTCTCCTTGGTAGTTTCTTCACAGGAAAAGGATATTGAGAAAGCAATCGAAACAATTGAAAATTTCAAGAAAGCGGATGAAGGGATCGGCATGCTGTTTGACAGTGCCTATGGATACGCTGTATTGCCTGCCATTGGCAAGGGTGGCATCGGGATCGGCGGGGCAGGTGGCAAGGGGACCGTTTTCAAGGGTGGCGAACCCGTGGGAGATGTCAGAATGATCCAGGTTACGCTGGGATTCCAGTTTGGGGGACAAAAATACGCCGAGGTGATATTTTTCGAGGATGAGCCTGCATATAAACGCTTTGTTGAACAGGATTTTGAATTTGCCGCCCAAGTTTCGGCCGTCGCCCTAACTTCGGGTGTGTCGGCTGACGCGAAATATGTGGATGGTGTGCTGGTTTTTACACAGGCGCTCGGGGGACTCATGTATGAGGCTTCTGTCGGGGGTCAGCAGTTTAAAGTAGAACTGTATTGAATGAGATATTCTTGGTTTGTATGGTTCTATCCTTGTATCTCTCATAATCCAGTTTAAAACAGGGCAGATAAATTATGAAAGAGATGTGCACATTTTTAGCCCATTTTGTATAAATTTAAACAATCCTCATCACCTCTAACGTCTTCACAAAAATGAGCGGATTTTTCGGGGTTATTTCAAAACAGGATTGTGTTAACGATGTCTATTATGGCACTGATTATCATTCACATTTAGGCACAAAAAGGGCTGGATTGGTTTTCTACAATGCAAGGGAAGGATTCCGCAGGTCCATTCACAGCCTGGAGAGTGATTATTTCAGGACAAAATTTGAACTGGACCTGGAGAAACTCGAGGGAAACAGTGGCCTGGGAGTGATCAGTGACACTGATCCGCAACCTATTTTATTCAATTCCCATATGGGCCGGTTCGCGATTGTTACTGTCAGCCGGCTCGTCAATATAGATGAATTGGAACAATGCTTCCTAAAGAAAAAAAATCACTTTACCGAGAATTTTGAAGGGAATGTCAATCCTACTGAAATGGTGGCCAACCTGATCTGTGAGGAAGAGGATTTCACATCAGGCATCTGCAATGTATACCGGAGGATCAGGGGTTCCTGCTCCCTTCTTATCCTCACTTCTGACCGCATCATAGCCGCCCGGGACAAATTGGGCAGAACGCCGGTAATGTTGGGTAAAAAGGATGGAGCTTATGCGGCGGCTTCAGAAACTGCAGCTTTTCCCAATACAGGATATGAGATGGAATATACCGTTGGTCCCGGAGAGATCGTTGAGATATCAGCCGAGGGATATCAAACCCTGAAACCACCCGAAGAAAAAATGCAGATATGTTCTTTCCTTTGGGTTTACTACGGTTATCCGCCTTCTTATTATGAGGGTATCAATGTCGACCAGTGCAGGTACCGGTGCGGTGCAGCACTTGCCCGCCGTGACCCTGTGGAAGCTGATTTCGTAAGTGGTATTCCCGATTCCGGTGTGGGTCATGCCATCGGTTATGGAAATGAAAAGGGTATCCCTTACATGAGGCCTTACACAAAGTATACCCCTACCTGGCCCAGGAGTTTTATGCCTCAGGATCAGGAGATGAGGGACCTGGTGGCAAAAATGAAACTGATCCCGAATAAGGCCCTGATCGAAGGAAAGCGAATGGTATTCTGTGACGATTCGATCGTACGCGGAACCCAATTAAAAGACAATACCAAGGACCTTCGGCTGGCAGGGGCCAGGGAGGTTCATATGCGGATAGCCTGTCCACCCCTGACCTTCGCCTGTGATTTCCTGAATTTTTCACAATCCAGGTCCACCCTTGAGCTTGCATCCCGAAAAGCCATCAAACAACTTGAAGGGGAGGAAAAATACCTTCAAGAGTATGCCGATCCCAACAGTGAAAAATACAGGGCCATGGTAGAGCAGATCGCTGAAAATCTCGGGATTGATTCACTGATGTACCAGGACCTGGGAGATCTTGTTGAGGCCATAGGACTGCCCAAGGAAAAACTCTGCACTCACTGCTGGGATAGGTCAAGCTATTTCTGATTATTGAGCCTTATTATAAAAAACGTCATGTTAAAAAAGTATCTGCCACCGGTCGTTTTATTATGGCTGTTTGTGATTCCGGTCCAGTCCCAGAAAATCTTCAAGGTCCAGTACGAGTCCCAGGCAGATGTAAAAGTCTATATTGCAGAATATGAATCTCAATGTGATCTGAAAGTTTTCTTCGTTGATTATGAATCACAGGCCGACGAGGATGGTTTGTGGTACATGGTAAAATATGAAAGCCAGGCTGACATCAAGGTTTATTTCGTTGACTATGAATCGCAGGCTGACCTGAAGATATACATGGTTAAATATGAATCACAGGCTGGATGGAGAAATCCGAAAAAATCACATTTACTGAGGGTACCGAAATAATTTCTCACCATCTTTGTATTTTTATATTTATTTACCAAGTAACTTACAGATGCATTCAGCGTCCTACCATTAAGCACCTATAAACCTGACCAAACCTGAAATCCATGTTTATTAACTATTTTCTGGTAGCCATCCGCCATCTTGTCAATCAAAGGGCTTATACATTCATTAATATCACAGGGATGGCCATCGGCATTACCTGTAGCATTTTTATCATTCTGTTTGTGAACCATGAACTGAGCTACGACCGGTTCCATGACAAAGCCGATCGTATATTTCGCGTAGGTGTCAGTGGAAAATTCAGCGGAAATGAATTTAACCAGGCAATCACTGCCCAACCCATGGCCCAGGCACTGATTTCGGACTATCCCGAGGTGCAAAATGTTGTCCGTCTGCGGGAGTACGGGGACTGGCTTGTTACCTACGGTGAGAACAAGTTCCATGAGGAGAATATGCTGTTTGCCGATTCAACTTTCTTTGAAATATTCGACTTCAGGCTGCTGAAAGGCGATCCCTTAACCGTCTTAAAGGAGAAGAGAACCATGGTATTGACTGAATCCATGGCCCGGAAGTATTTCGGGGATGAGGACCCTATCGGAAAAATGATCAAACTGGAAACCGATACAACACTGTTCAGGGTAACCGGGCTGATGGAAGATGTTCCGGTGAATTCACATATTCATTTTGATGCAGTAGGATCCCTTCATACCTATACCAGGCCGGAACAGGAATTCTGGGTAAGTCATAATTTTTACACTTACATCCTGACCGATGGTATAACACCGAAAGATACACTGGAAGATAAATTTGAATCCATTATCCATAAATACGTAGGCCCTCAAATCGAGGAAATACTTGGGATGAGCATGGATGCACTGGAAGAACAGGGTGATTTTTTCGGATACTTCCTTCAGCCTTTAAAGGAGATCCACCTGAATTCAGATCTGGATTACGAATTTGAACCAAATGGCAATAAAGTACTGGTTTACATTTTTATCGTCATTGCCGCATTGATCCTCATCGTGGCATGCATCAATTTTACAAATCTTGCTACGGCGCAGGCTGTTTCAAGATCTAAAGAGGTAGGTATCCGAAAGCTGGTGGGAGCCCAGAAAGCGATGCTGGTCAGCCAGTTCCTTTTTGAATCATTTATGCTCACAGCGCTGGCATTCGGGGTGGCAGCCATGCTGGTTTCTCTTTTGATCCCCTATTTCCAAAATATGATCCAGCTGGAAGTGAATACCGCATTCCTGGCAAGCTGGAAAATTGCCCCGTTAATTCTCCTTTTCATCATCCTTACAAGTCTTCTGGCCGGCAGCTATCCAGCTTTTTACCTGGCAGCTTTCAAACCGATCAGTGTTTTGAAGGGAGTGGTGGTCCGGGGGACCAAAGGCGGTAAAATCAGAAGCATCCTGGTAGTACTTCAATTGGCTGTTTCCATCCTGATCCTGGTCGGGACCTATATAACATTCGGACAATTGCGGTTCCTTATCAGTAAGGATCCCGGATTTGACACTGAGAATATCCTGGTTATCAGGCGGTCGGATGTGCTGAAAGACAAGATGGAAAGTTTCAAGCAGGAATTGCTCAGGAATCCAGGAGTTGTCAGTGTATCAAATGCAAACAGCATTCCCGGACGGACTTTCTCCAATAATGCCATATTTGTGGAGGAAAGAGGAACGAACTCCACTTATCTTGTATGGCAAAGCTGGGTTAGTTTTGATTTTGACAAGGTGTTTTCCCTGAAAATCGCAGATGGCCGATTTTTCTCCCGCGATATATCCACAGATTCTTCCGGCATGGTGATCAACCAGGCAGCCATTAAATCCCTGGATCTGGAACAGCCGGTTCTTGGACAGAGATTGCTGATACCATCAGGACCACAGTCATTTGACCCTGTTTCCATCATTGGTATCGTCGAAGACTTTCATTTTCATTCCATGCATACCACTATTGAGCCAATGAGTTTTCTACTGATGCCTGGAAACTGGGAAGGATACATCCCCGTGAAACTCACCCGAACAAACATGCAGGAATCCATTGACTTTGTCCGTGAAACCTGGGAATCATTCACAACGGAATATCCTTTTGATTACTTCTGGATGAGCGATGATTATGCTCGATTGTATGACACGGAAAAGAAAACCAGCAGTATTTTTGTTGCTTTCGCCATTATTTCGCTGATCATTGCATGCCTGGGATTGATCGGGCTAATATCATTCACTGCTGCACAGAGAACCAAGGAAATCGGTATCCGGAAGGTCATGGGCTCATCCAGTGAATTTATAATAAGGCTGTTCTTCAGAGAAATTGGCATCCTGGTGGCCGTTGGCACCTTGCTGGCTGCTCCGGTATATTTTATTGTCAATAACTGGTTGCAGAATTTTGCCTATCATATCCCGTTCAACCTGTTAAAATTTGCTTTCATTTTATTGGCTGCTGGGATGATTACCTTGATCCTGTCATGGATCTCGGTGGGTGGGATAACCATCAGTGCCAGCCGCAAGAATCCTGCCGATTCCTTGAGATATGAATGATTTTTAGAAGGGTTTTATTTATTAAAAACAAGGCTGAAAGCAGTTCTTTCTCCCGGTTCACTTTCAACGGACAAAGTGCCTCCGTGCAGGTTCATTATCTGCCGGGAAAGGCTTAAACCAATGCCCATTCCATTTTTCTTGGTTGTATAAAAGGGCAGGAAAATGTCCTGTATATCTGAGGGTTGAATTCCTGGTCCATTATCTTCTTCTTTGATGACTATATGGCTTGCCGTTTCTCTAACGGACAGGATGATCTTTCCATCTTTCCTGCCATCCAGCGCTTCTATACTGTTTTTGACCAGGTTGATCAATACCTGTTCAATAAGTGATGGATCCGCATCGATGACAGTTACTTCATCCATGTTTTCTGTAACAAGTTGGATCCCATTATTTTCCAGTTCATTGCGGAATAACTCCCCGGTATTTTTCATCAGTCCCTGAACAGATATTTTTTGCTTCTTGGGTGGAGGTATTCTGGTAAGTGAGCGGTATTTTTCCACGAAATGGTACAGTCTTTCGCTTCTCTCATGAACTGTCTGGATGCTGCTGTGAATGTCTTCCACATCCTGCTCACTGAGTTGCCACGGTTTTTTAGCCTTTCCAAGCTGATCCTCCACCAGCATGATAATGGTCTCTGTCATGGAGGCTATGGGCGTTACCGAGTTCCGGATCTCGTGCCTGAGGATCTGGATCAGTTTGTGCCAGGATTCAATTTCCTTCTGTTCTATCTCACTTCTGATATCCTGAATGGTAATGATCCTGTACCTGGCACCCAGGATGACCACCGAACTGACGTTTACCGAAAGATGCCGGAGTTCCTGATTGATCGTCACCTCTATGAGTTTATTCGCCCTCCCCTTCATCCGGTCAATTTCTGCTGTCAGTCTGGCATGCCTATCCCGCACATCGGCCCAGTCAGATCCCTCCTCTATTTCAAGTAATTCCCTGGCCGCGTCGTTCACCAGCATGATCGCATGATCCTCCCTGACTGAGATGATGCTGGTCTTGATATGGCTGAGTATGATCTGCAGGTAATTGTACTGGGCTTCTTTTTCCAGCTTGATATTTTCAAGCTGGGTAATGACCTTGTTCAAGGATCCGTAAAGTTTCCTGAAGGGTTGACCTGCGTATTTGACATCAAATTTCTCGGATAGATCCTGGTGGCTTAGGTTGTTGATAAACCTGGCTATCTCCCGGTTGGTGCGATTGATATACAGGATAAATTCAATGACCTGGAGGATCAGGACGGTAACCAGGATCATTGGCAGGAAGAAGAGATCCCTTTCGCCGATCATTAATAAGGTTGTGCCTGTCATGAAGATGTTGACCAGCAGCAGGACAATCCTCAGGATCAGCCATACATGATAATACTTATAGACCATATTTCCTTATTCTCCGGTGAAGGGCCGTTCTGGAAATCCCCAGATCCCTGGCTGCCCTTGTGATGTTGCCTTTGTTTTTATCAATGATCTTCAGGATATGCTGTCTCTCCATGTCGTCCAGCCTTGAAGTTTCTTTCTGCTGTAGGTTTCCCTGTACCCCTTTCCCGGGCATGAAATCCTGGTAAGTCAATAGTTTCCGGTCATTGAGGATGACGGTCCGTTCCACCATATGCTGCAATTCACGGATATTCCCGGGCCAATCGTACTTTCGGAGTTTCTCATATGTTTTTGGACTGATCCTCAGGGCCGGTTTGCTGTATTTTCTCATATAATGTTCAAGATAGTATTCCATCAGCAGGGGGATATCTTCGGTTCTCTCCCGCAAAGGGGGGACATGGACTTCCACCATATTGATACGATACAGCAGATCCTCCCTGAACTCAAACCGCTTAACCATTTCATAAAGGGGCTGGTTGGTGGCAGAAATCAGCCTGAAATCGACCGGTATTTCTTCGGAAGATCCGACCCTGATAATGGTTTTCTTCTGCAATACGGTGAGTAACTTGGACTGTAATCCGGGTGACAGGTTTCCGATTTCATCCAGGAAAATGGTTCCCCCGTCAGCCAGTTCAAACCGGCCTGGTTTGTCCTCCCTGGCATCTGTAAAGGCACCCTTTACATGTCCGAACAGTTCGCTTTCGAATAGATTCTCCGAGAGTGATCCCAGATCCACAGGGATGAAAACATTGTCACGCCTGCGGGACAGGTTGTGAATTTCCCTGGCAATTAATTCCTTGCCTGTCCCATTTTCTCCCATGATCAGCACATCGGCATCGGTCTTGCCCACTTTTTCAGCAATGGAAATACAATCTCTGAATGCCGTAGATCGGCCGATGATGGGATTCGCCGGGTTACTGCCATGGATCAGATGCTGCTGGGTCAGCTTTAGCTTTTGGACCTCTTTGCGTGAGTGGCTCAGTTGCAGGGATGAATTGATGGTCGCCAGCAGTTTCTGGTTTTTCCAGGGCTTCAGCACAAAATCCACTGCCCCGGCTTTGATCGCCCGAACAGCCAGATCAGTATCCCCGAAGGCAGTGATCAGGATGACAACGGCATGAGGGTCAGATTTCAGAATTTGTTTCAACCAGTAAAAACCCTCTTCCCCGTCCCTTTTTCCCCTTTGAAAATTCATGTCCAGCAATATGATATCATAACTTTCCTTACGTATCTTCCGGATGACATTGTCGGGTACCTGTTCTATCTCGACCTGTGAGTAATATCTTTTCAGTAATACCAGTGCCGATTTCAATACATCGTAATCATCATCAATCACAAGGATCCTTGCATGCTGTTTCTCCATTCCCGGAAAGATTTTATCGTGTACAAGATAAAGAAACCGTATCGGAATCACACACAAACTGTATCGAAAACGCACATATTATGCATGCAGCAATCTTCCTTCCAGGTTGCAATGTGCTGCTTGACAGCTGCTTAAATATACTGGCATTGGTTTTGGGCGCAGGCAGTGAACCGTGCTATGCTCTGGAAGTACATAAAATATACGCTGAGGGTGTTCCAGCGAGACCGTCTGCATTCCCTGATGACATTACTGGGCCTGACCATTGGCCTGTCCTGCGGGATCGTGATCCTGTTCTTTGTGACGAATGAGCTGAGCTATGAAGCTTATCATGAGAAGGCTGACAGGATCTACCGGGTAGGCCAGCATTTTATTACTTCCGGCAGGCCCAAG
>LJUP01000179.1 GCA_001303955.1 Bacteroides sp. SM23_62
ATCCAGCACAGCTGCGGTAATGTCGTGGACTTCGTACCCCTGTTCAAGGAGGCAGGTGTGGATGTGATGAATATGCAACAGCCGAGAGTCTATGGCATAGAGAATGTTGGTGATAAATTTGCGGGAGAGATATGTTTTCTGACAACAGTGGATATCCAGAACACCTTACCCAAAGGCAATCATGAAGACGTCAGGCAAGAGGCGGTTGAACTGGTGAAACACTGGTCCCGTCCCAGCGGTGGATTGATTGTCTTTAATTATGGGGACTCCGATGCGATTGGTACCACTGATGATGTAACGCATACCATGTTTGAGGCGTTTTACGATCTCAAGGATTACTGGCAAGGGAAAGTGCCTCCCTGATAACAGCATATCGTGTTGGATTAAAATGATTATATTGCATATGATCTGAGGTGTACCAAAAGAATTTGAATGATCCTGAAGTTTCCAAAACTAACCAAAAACAAAAGCCATGATTAAGTACAAAATCCTTTCAGTCGTTTTATTGCTCCTTTTGGTTTCCTGCACTTCCAAGAAGAAGAAAACCGGTGAAGATGCCGGAGATGCTGCTGCTGTCAAGAAATTTGAACTGGTTGAAGCCTGGAAGACCGACACCCTGTTCAGGGTGCCTGAATCTGTCATTTATGACAGGGACAATGATGTAGTCTATGTTTCTAACCTGAATTATGAGCCACGTGTCAAGGATGGAAATGGTTTTATTTCAAGGATGAGCACATCAGGAGAGATCCTGGACCTGAAATGGGTGGAGGATATGAGTTCACCCAAAGGTCTGGGTATTTACGATGGTAAACTCTATGTAAGTGATATTGATGAGGTTATTGTCATTGATATTACAAAGGGAGAGATCGAAGAAAGGATTGTCATTGAAGGGGCGAAAATGATCAATGATATTAGCATTGACGACCAGGGAAATGTATACGTATCGGATTCTGATAACAACAACATTTTCCTGATATCCAATGGTGAGGTTAATAATTGGCTGAGCGAGGGATTGAATGCGCCCAACGGCCTACTGGTGGATGGGGATAGGCTGCTGCTGGCATCCATGGGCAGCCAGGATTTCGCGGCCATTGACCTGGCAACCAAAGAAATTAACGTGATTTCGGATAGTATCTATGCCGGGGACGGGATTGCCCGGGCGAGTATTCCAGATCATTTCCTTGTTACTGACTGGAACGGACAGGTCTTTATGATCTATCCTGATGGAAGCAAGACTATATTGCTCGATACCAGGGAGGAAGAGACAGGGGCTGCAGACATTGATTTCATCCTGGAGAAAAACCTGCTGCTGATCCCGACCTTTTACAAACATACTGTTATTGCATACAAGCTTGTGGAAAAGGAGGGGTGAGAAGAGATTTGACTAATCTGCAGGCCCGATCTCTCCGAGAAGGACCTCCCATACCAGCAGGGACTTTTCACCAAAATCCTTATAGTCCATCTGCAGGATGATCTCGATTGTCCTGTGAGATTGGTTAAAAATAATGGTATCTCCGTTATTGATCCCAAGCATCATTTCTGCATAACTCATGCTTCCTGTGTACCTGGTATCCGTTTCGCGGTGAAGGGGATCGATGATCTCGACAGAGTCAACCAGGATGATGCAGGATTGGTAGGAGCCTGAAAAGCTCCTCGGGATTAATGCAGCCGCTGAATTTTCGCTGGTGTTAAAAAACCCGGTGAGGTTCTGCCTGGCCTGCTGGCGGAAGGATGCAGCATATCCCTCGCTGTAAATGATCCCCAGGTAATCTGCGTAATCCATGAGCTTCTCGACAGCTTTGAATTCAAACACTTCCAGATGCTTGTCAGACAGGGATTCAGAGGTGAAATCATCACGCACTGCTTCCAGCCTGTCAATCTGATTCCTTCTGGCATCAACCGGAGAAATCTCTTCCTCGCAGGTAGGAGCGGCCATGACCAGAAAACAAACAGTCAGGAGGATACAATATTTCAAAAGCCTATTCATTTTGAACCTTTATCTGCCTGAACCACAATGCCGAGATCTGTTCCCCTGAAAAAGCCGTTTCCATGATCTCAAGGTTTTTTAGTCCCGCGCTCGGCATGGTGATCTTATTGATAAACTCCCATTTGTTGTATACTTCCATTCCCAGGGTTTCATCCATAAAGAGCTGGTAGATCATGGCATTGTCCGAGAAGATCTTATCCAGCTGGGACCGCCTTGCTTCCCAGTCCACCACCCTTGCATTTGAAATATAATGGATCATCAAAGCATAATCATTGGTCCGCAGGCTGATCATTTCATGTCGTTTGTCCCTTCTCAAAACCCGCCTTATGGTATCAATCCTGTAATAGGGAGCTTTTACTATAAACCTAATTACAGACTTGCTTGTACGTATACTGAAACATCCATTAGAATCACAGGCGATGTATTCCGGCGACTCATTATTCTTCAGTAAGACAATATCGATCGACCCGTCCAAGACCGGTTTCTTGGTGAGCTGGTTATTGAAACAGAACTGGTATTCCCTTACAGTAGCAAACTTAATAATCGCGAATATTGCTCCAAATGCAACAAGTAGAAAAACCGGGATCATGTAAAAAAACCTGTTAGATTCTTCCACAGGTTTACCTTTTTGACCATTTCCCTGTTGCTGATACCTGAAATCGTTCCAGTCCAAATACCCCGCATATTTGCTAACAAAATTGAGAATATCTATCCGGGGAAGCTTACCGGTATCAGATTTCATGTGAAGATAGAACCACTTTTCACTGATGTGTTCTTTCACATGCGTTCTGAGTTCCTCCTGAAAGTCAATGATCTCCTGGCCCTTCCAGTCCTCTATCCTGTCAGGAATGCCCGGATAGACCTGTTTCATCTTTTCAACAATCTTCTGCTTCAGCAGCACAAAATTCCGTATGTCTTTACCGGCTGACAATTTAAGGATTCAGTTCGGAGCTTGTTTGAAAAACAATTGTAAAACAAATTACAAAAGACTTACAAGTATTTTGCAATCCTGCCTGTCTGACTCTTTATAGCTTTGATCGGTGATGAACAAACAGGCTTCCGTAAACCTAAGATAAGGAATTCTCGGGAATCTTTTATAAATGCCTGTAACATTGGAAAAACAAATTATTAATCCTTAAATTTAATGAGATGGAAACCACAAAACCTAAAAAATCAAAGGGTGCAGAACCGGATTTATACCGAATCCTGGGTCAGCTGTTTGCCGTTATTTTTGTCTTCGCCACGCTGGGATCATCCAACCTCTCAGCCCAGTTTAAGGAAGAATCTGTGCAGAAAGCCTACGAATTAAGAATGAATGGCGAGATCTGGTATGCCCGGGCCATGCTGAATAAACTGAATGACCTGGGACTGAAAGATGGCATGGCGCATTATGAGCTCGCCAGGGTTAAAATGGCCCAGATGCTGGGGGGTTTTGATATCCAGGCGGATGGAATTATAAATTCAGCCAGACAAGCTGTAAAGGCGGATTCCGGAAATGTGGCTTTCGCATACACGGAGGCCTCGGCCAGGTTTGGCAAGGCATATATGTCGATCATGCAGGAAGCAGAATCCGCCAAAACACATGTCGATGAGGCCGTTATGTGTTTTGAAAGGGTGCTTGAGCTAAAACCGGATTACCATGAAGTAAGGGTACTACTGGTGGAGATCTATCATGCACTGCCTGAAAATATGGGGGGTAATAAGGAAAAAGCTGCAGCGCATGCCCAAAGATTAAAGGAGATGGACAGCTTCTTCAGTGCACAGGCCTGGGAGATCATGCGGCCGGAGGAGACCAGCAGGCTGGAATACTGGCAGCAGGTATGGAAGGAAAATCAGGAGGACATGCGCGTCCAGAAACAGCTGGGACTGGCTTATCTTGCAGACGGTGACCTGGAGGAAGCTGAACCGATATTTAAGAAAGTGATGAAATCCGATCCCACATGTAATACCCTGATGCTGGATATCGCGAGGCATCATATGTACCAGGTAATGTGGGACAGGAGCAAAGCTAAGGTAGAATTACCCCTGGCGGAAGCTGCCATCAAGGAGTATCTTTCTCTGGAACCCGAACCCATTGCACCATTGAAGGCCTGGGCCATTGGTAACCTGGCAAAATTTAAGTACTTCAGTGGAGAACAGGAAGAAGGGGACCGGCTGATGGCAATGGCAAAAGCGCTTGATCCTGCATTTTCAAAAGCGTCTGCTGTCCCCGGAATGGAACTCTACATCCCGCCTGGAGAGATCTATCGAAGTGGAGAGTATTCCTCTTTCCTGAGGCCCTTTTAATCAATACTGCCGGGATGGGGAAGCACAAAAACCATAAAAATGAGACAGGTTAGAATTCCGGTTATGCTGCTCCTGATCCTGCTCATCTCCTGCCGGGGCGGTGAAAAGGAAGAGATGATCCACCTGGGTACCTGGGATCATGAGAAATACGGGACGCTGCATGTCAAATTCCTGAAAAAGTCAACGATCCTGCAGGACTATCCCTGCAAGCGGGGGAAGGTCCGTTTCCACAACAATGGCCGGATCCTGTCCTTCATGACCACCGATGAAGTCAGCCTGGATCAGGGGATGGTCCCTTCCGGAAGCAGGATCTATATGTACGCGGGGGGTACACCTGAGTATGTATATCTCTCAGCCGATGCTGATGTACAGGGATACAAGGTATCCAGCAAAATCCGGATATTACCCTGGCATCTTAGCCTCTATTGCACGGGTGAATTGCGAAGCTTCAGATCTGGCGTCGATCTGGAGATTGACGGCATCCCCTGCAGTTATAAGCAGAGTATTGAACTTTATCCCGACGGGCGCTTGCTGAGTTGCCATTTGTCCAGAGGAATCCGGGAGAAGGACCATGATTTTCAGACTGGTACCCGGATCATGATGGACAAATACGGGGTCCCGCATCCCTATTTATTCCCCGAACACCAGGCGCTCAGCAGGCTGCTGAACATGGAAGAACATCTATCCGAACCCATTGTCAGGGCTTATGAAATCAGGCTGAACGGGAGGCTTGATTCAGCCCAAAAGATACTCGGTCCCCAGCATGATAAGGATTACCGGAATCCGCTGGTCCATTATGAGATGGCCCGTATCAAAAGGCATCGCTTCATAGGTGGTGCCCAGCAAACCCTTGGCAACATGCTGTACTCTTCCGGTCATACTTGGGTAGATCCGTACAATGTGATCCTGGCTTTTTTTCATGCCGGATCCCTCTTATTTACGGCACAAAATAATAATAAGGCAGCAGAAGAAGACAGGATCCACCATGATTATTACGATGCCATCAGGGAATTTGAATGGGTCCTGGAACTGAAGCCGGATTATCACGCAGCGCGTCTGCACCTGGTAGACATTTACAGTCATCTTCCGGATAATCAGGGAGGGGACAGGGAGAAGGCGGAAGCGCATGCAAAGGAATTATTGAAATATGATCCCGTGTGGGCTGCCAGGGCTGAAGCCATCCTGTTGCCTGAAGATACCGGGCTCGTGGATTTCTGGCTGAGGATCCTGGAAGATTTCAGGAATAATCCCATGGCCCTCCAGGAACTGGGCCGGGCTTACCTGCAGGAAGGGGATGCCAGGAATGCCAGGGAATGTTTCTTAAAAGCCATGGATCGGGAAGCAGGCAAATGCATCCTGCTGCTGGATCTTGCCCGCTACCATATGAAGCAGCTTCGAGCAGATAAAAACAAGGCCGGTGAACACAGTTACCTGGCTGAGGCTTATCTCCGCGAATATCTTGATACAGGTCCGGTCAATCCCCACCGGGCCTGGTGCTTTGCCAAACTCGCCTGGCTGAAAGATCTTGCAGGTGATACGAGCGAAGGGGCGCGATTAAGGGATGAGGCAAGGAGGCTCGACATACGTTACTCCAGGGAAGAGGCTCCGCCTTCCCTGCTGTTTTTCATCTCTCCCGTGGAATTATTCAATGAATTTGAAAGCCATTTCAGACCTTAGACATTTTAAAACCATAAAGATCATGTTAAAAGAAGTCCACCAACACATTGTCCAGGAGCTTCAACAAAGCTCTAAAACGGATACTATTTTTGTGATTGCAGCCGTGCTGTTCAACCTTGCTGTCCTAGGGATCAACTGGGGGGTAGCGGCACCGAATGGAAGGGAACAGATCCATCCGCCCCAGGATGATATCATACTGAGTATCCTGATCGCCTCCACCATTCTGATCAATCTGTTTGTCACCAGGGCACTTTTCACCGGCAGGGATACCCGGAAGAAATTGCTGTCCGGTATGGTGCGCATGTACAAAGACAACAAGGTTGATCAATACTACGATGAAAGCCTGCTCAGCGCATACGGGTTCAGGTACAAGCTGTTTATTGCCGTACTAGCAATATTGGCAACCATTGCCATTGCTGTTCCCCTGCTCGCGCGCCTTTTTACATGATTCCGGGACGGGTCAGCGTATCCCGGGACGACGCATTTTCTGTGTTAGTTATTTTCAGCGATAATTCATCAAAGAATGGGAAAAGTATTTAAACTCATAGGGAAGAAAAGATTTTTTATAATGCTCGCTTTGGCATTATCAGGTTGTGTATTAATAACAGTAGCAGCAATCATGGGTGTTTCGGATAATCTGCCGGGAATATTATTATGTTATGCCGGGATTGTATCCTTGATATTCGCTTTTATACACCATTGGAGGAAAAGTAAAGGTTATGTGATTTTACTGGTATCATCCATTATTGGTTTTATTGTATTTGCCATATTGCATAATGTACTCGAAGCAATGGGCGTTGAAATTATAGGGGCTGTTTTTTTTCTGATAGCCCTCTTTGTCTGTCCTCCTGCCTTCTTTATTGGATTGGTGGGTACCCTTATTACTGGAAGTCGCAAATAGCCTGGATCCGGTTAAGATCATCTGTTTTTTTTACTATCAACAGCTGGTGTCTGGATTGTTGGTTACTTCCTGCTATAAACCTTGACATCCATGATCCCGTATAATAGTTTTGGGTAAAACTAAATTCATCAAAATGAAAAGATCCAGTATCCTTATTCCGGTGCTTGCCATTGCATTTTTATTCCTGGCGGCTCCCACCATGAATTTTAACGTGATCATCCCGGCTGTCATTGATGTTCCGGACCACATCAAAGTGGCGGCCATGATCGACCGGACCGTAGTCGAAGATGACGTACTCGATGTCATTGAAGGCGGATTGACCGGTGAATTGATCGGGGAAGATAAGCTGGCCACCCAGATCCTGATGGACGGGGTACATGCCATGCTGGAGAATGCAGCTACTGTCAGCTTAAAAAGGACCACGGAAGTGTATCCGGGTGGTTCTCCTTTCAGTGCAGCATTCCCTGAGCCACTTTCATGGATGGAGATTGAAGCGCTCTGCGATAAATACCAGGTGGATGCCATCGTTGCCATTGAAAAATTTGATACTGACTTTCTCCTTATGCCCGGTGCCAACCAGGTCGCCACGGTTAAGGCAGGTATCCGGCTGTATGATCCGGCAAGCAAAAGCATCATCGACCAGTACGAGTACAGCCATAAGGAAAGCTGGAATACTGGCAGACTTACCCTGGAATCAGCCATTGATGGACTGATCAGCAAAAGTGCCGCGATCAGGGAAGCCAGTTATGAGGCGGGGATCGAGTACGGACGGAGACTGTCCCCTTCCTGGTACAGGGTCTCCAGAAAATACTACCGCAAATCAAAAGGGGATGATGTTTTTGCCGAGGGTGCCCGTATGATGGAGGTCAACGACTGGGAGGCTGCAAAGGATGCCTTGCTCCACGCTGTGGATACCGGTCACCGTAAAACAAAAGGAAAAGCGGCCCACAACCTGGCAGTGGTATATGAGATCGAAGGGAACCTGGAGGAGGCCAAGTTCTGGGCACAGGCTGCGTGGGGCAAGTACAGGAATAAAAAATCCAAGGATTATCTGTATGACCTGAACCGGCGTATCAATGAGGTTGCCCGCGTTAATCAGCAGCTGGATCAGTAACCCGGGGTGGTAAGCTTAATTATTACTTTCCCAGAGAGGGACGGCCAACTCGCTTTCCAGTCCGAGGTCTCCCTGTAGCATCATCCAATGCTCCAGGTCCCGTTTCAACTGTTCCCTAAGCACCTTATACTGCGGATCCCCGGCCAGGTTATTGAGTTCCCACGGATCCTCCGTGAGGTTATACAGTTCCTCTTCCGGGCGCTGCCGGTAATGTCGGACCCTCCCGGCGACTGATTCATCCTCTTCTGCCAGCTTCAACCAGCTGGCCCAGGTCGTCGAGGCATCTTCAGGGTCCCATGTCCTGCCATGTGTATTGATATTCTGAAAGAGGCTGTCCGACGCCAGGTTCCATATGTACTTGAACTCCCTGTTTTGTACTGAGCGGATGGGATAGGCTTTCCCGGAGATGATCCCCCGCGTGGTATGGGTGCCGTATATCAGATCCCTGTGTTCAGGCAGATTCCCTGTGATAACTTCGAGGAAGGGAATACCATCGATATCCTGCGGGACAGTCCCGCCGGCCATTTCGACAAAAGTAGGCAGAAAATCCACAAAACTGGCCATGGCATGGTTCTCGGAACCTCCTTCCAGTACCCCGTTCCACCTGATTATGCAGGGTACCCGGAGGCCGGCATCATAACAGGTCCATTTGGCAAAATGTTCAAATCCATGGTCACTGGTAAATATGACCACAGCTTCCTTGTACAACTCATGGTCTTTCAGTATGCCAATCAGCTCACCGAATTCCCGGTCCATTGACTCGATATCGTTCATGTAACGGGCCAGCAGGTTCCGTGCCTCCCAGGTATCCAGCCAGTGTGGGGGCACGGATACATCATCGGCAGTAATGCGCCCTTCCATATGGGGTGCATGCGGATCATGGCTGGCAAAAACCAGGCAGAAGGTTTCTCCTTTCAATCCCTGGATATATGCCGAGACTGAGTCAGGATGATTTGGGATATAATCGAATGGAAATGCTTCAGGTGGTTTGATATGTCTTTTACCGGCCAGGGCCACATGGTAGCCCAGTGGCTGCAGGTAGTGAGGCAGGCTCTGCATGCCCTCCCTGACCCCGCCATGATTCATATGGCAGCCGTTCCGATGGGGGGAAAGTCCCGTATACAGTGCTGAACGTGATGGCGAGCACATGGTCGAGGTGGTAAACATATGGGTCATGCTCATGCCTTCCGCAGCCAGCAGATCCACATTGGGTGTTTGAACCACCCCGTTTCCCCTGCATCCCAGGTCCCACCAGGAAAGATCATCGGCGATATAGAGCAGGATGTTTGGTTTTTCAGGTATTTGACGGGAACAGGAAAGCATCATGAACAGGATGATCGTAAACGGCCCGTAAAAGTGTACTATAAGTGATTTTCTCATGATACAAGGATGATGACACAGGGTATAAAATTACCCAATTTCACCTGAAGTATGCTGGTTTTGGAATTTTTAGTATCTGCCAAACTGTCAAATATGTGTTAATATATACTTATTTAAATGTGTGGAACATTATTTGATAGTATCTTTGTAAATCAAAATCGCATAGCATGAGCAATCTTGTAAACAGATACTGGAAAACTGCATTATTTGCCGCCATCGGGGCAGGTGCGGGTTTCGCATACTGGAGATTCATCGGATGCAGTACAGGGACCTGTCCCCTAACTGCCAACTGGACCAGCAGTACACTGATGGGCGGGTTGATCGGCCTGCTTGCAGCTCCGGTCAGAAAGAAAAACGATACAAACCAACATAAAACAAAAGAAAATGATTAAAAAAGGAATATTATTAATGGCAGTACCTGTCCTGATCGGGATGGTATCATGTGGACAAACAATCAGTGGATCGGATGAAGGATCAGCTGATATGGTAAAAGTGGCTGATAAAAACGAAATGAAGAATGATGCACATGGAACCATCATGCTTACCAAGGCGGATTTCCTCGCCAAGGTCATGAATTATGAAGAGAACCCGCAGGAATGGAGGTACCTGGGTGACAAGCCCTGCCTGATTGATTTTTATGCCGACTGGTGTGCACCGTGCCGGATCACATCTCCCATACTGGAAGAACTGGCAAAGGAATACTCGGGCAAGATCAACATCTATAAGATCGATACCCAGAAGGAACAGGAACTGGCCATGGTATTCGGCATCCAGAGCATACCGGCTTTTCTTTATTGTCCTATGGAAGGAAAACCCACCATGTCTTCTGGCATAGCCGGATCCCCGGAAGAGACCAGGCAGATGTTCCGTGACCAGATAGACAATCTGCTGCTCCAGTAAACATGGGATAGATATATTTGGAAGTGACCGCCTCGTGATGGAACATGGGACGGTCTTTTTTTTGCCAGACAGCCATAAAAACCGTATTTTTTCAAGGCAATCATATATGTTCGATGTGACTGGAACTTTCCATGGATGATCTGAAAACCCTTCAAAATAAACTCGGTAAACCTTATGTGGACCTGGAATACCTGCTCCACTGCCTCCGCGAGGTCCTTGAAGAGAATGGAGAAAAAGACCTTGTCAGATTTATTCCGTGGATCAACGAGGATATTTCCGCAGCCAGGTACCAGATCTCTGATAAGCTGTTCCATCTCTATTCGGTCTGCTTTCAGCTGCTGAATATCGTCGAGGTCAATGGTGCCATGCAGGGACGGCGCAAGGTGGAAGCGGAGGCATCGGCGAGCAGTGTAAACGGACTCTGGGCCAATTGTTTTAAGGTCCTGAAAGATAATGGAGCAGGGGAAAATCAGATCATTGAGGTGATCAGGGATGTTCGTGTAGAACCCGTTTTGACAGCCCACCCGACCGAAGCCAAGCGTCCGGTAGTACTGGAACAGTACAGGGCATTATATGTACTCTTTCTGAAGCTTGAAAATTCCATGTATACGGATGCTGAGAAAGAAGTGATCAGGGACAATATCAAGGCAGTTATCAACAGGCTGTGGCATATTGCCGATATTCATGTTACCAAACCGGATGTATACTCCGAACTGACCAATGTGCTTCATTATTTTAAAAATATTTTCCCGGAACTGTTGAACATCCATGATGAAAGGTTTCTGCAGGCTTGGAAAAGCGCAGGATTCAAGGATACACTGCTTCAGGATCCCGATTCCT
>LJUP01000180.1 GCA_001303955.1 Bacteroides sp. SM23_62
CGTAAAAAAATGAAAACAGCACCTCACATATTGGTGATTGACGATGAGAATTATATCTGTGAAAGCTGTGACAGAATTTTCTCGAAGGCTGGATATAAGGTTGACACCAACATCAGTGCAACCAGCGGATTTCGTCAGGCATTGACGAATCCTTATGATGCCATAATCCTGGATCTAAATCTGGTTGAGTCAGATGGTATGAAATTATTATATGGGATTCGCAAAAGAAAACCGGATATTCCTGTAGTGATCATTACAGGATATCCTTCTGAAGACAGCCGGCGGATGTCGACTACACTTGGCGTAACAGATTATATTACCAAGCCTTTTGAACCGTCAGAATTATTGGATCCCGTTCAAAAGGTCATTTCTGGAGAGAGTGAACCTAGCGTCGAAGAAACCAGGTATCACTTTTACCTTTCATCCTGGTTTTATAAGCTGGGAAATGGTTCGGTCAGGGTGGGCGGTTACTTACCCGATTTATCGAATGATATTATTAAATCTATTCGGCTTCCCGAAGTTGGAAGTTTGGTTTACAGGGGACTACCCCTTGCCGAAGTAGCTATGGGCAACGGGACAACACAAGTTATCCCTTCATCAATCAGCGGCAAAATTACGCTGGTCAACAAACAGCTCAAAGAACATTTTTATAGCCTGGAAAAAAACATCCACAAAAAAAGCTGGATAGCTGTTGTAGAACCAACCAATCTTGATCAGGATCTCAAAGCAAGTAAAACAAGAAGTCTCCTGGTATTTGCTGATCAGAGCAGCGAAGAAAATGAATTCTATAAGAAGTTTGCACATAAAGGTTACATCACGAAAATTACCAGCAGTCTGAAAAATGCATTAAAAATTTTATCTGATGGACAAATCCGGGTAGTAGTGATGGATGCCTGCAAGTTTGGGAAATCAGGACCTGTTTATGTCAAAAGATTGAACCAGGAGTTTCCCGGTATCAAAATCATTGTTTTCAATGAATCCAATGTAAATTTTGAGAAAATGTATCGTGAAAACAATATTTTCTATTATGGTGTAAATCCAATCTCAAACAATGAAATGGTTGATCTGCTTCATTGCGCCTACACCGACGATAATAGAAATATTACACTGAAAAATCCCCGTGTATCCAGGTTTCTGCCCAATACCATAAGCAAGATCTCGATTACCAACAGATACGGAACAAAAGTTACACTGCTTGCTTACGATGAAATTCTGCAGCATAACGGGGGACTGGGATACCTGATTTCGAAGGAATTGCTCGATATGGCATTCCCCCTGGAAATACATCACAGCCGGTTTAACAAATCAGCCGAGGAAGTAACCGAGGTCCAAAATATTGCAATGGAAAAAGAAAGAAATGACCGGGTCATCATTCTTCAATCCAAAGAGCTGGATAAAATCCCGGGAAGTATTTCTAAAGAAATCCAGGAATACTCAAATAAAAATGCTTCGCTGAATTTATTGATAAACATATTTATTCAGCCTGCTTTCGGGAAAAACAGGAAAGTTGAATTTAATGCAAATACGACAATAGCCCTCAAAGAGCTTATTATGAATGAGATGATTTCAAGCTAAACAACATCAATGAAGGAGATGAGAAATCGAAGTAGCCTGAATATTGTGCGGTTACATGAAGATACCGGATTTATAAGGGATATCGTATCTTCCAGCGAAGGTGCCAGGATTCTGTCCTGTATACAGTGCGGAACATGCAGCGCATCCTGCCCGGTTTTCGAGGTCATGGATTATCCACCCCGACAGATATTCGCCATGATACGTGAAGGTATGAAACACAGAGTACTGTTGAGTATTACTCCATGGATCTGTGCTTCATGCTATAAATGTACCGTCAACTGTCCGGCGAAGATCAATATTACGGAAGTAATGTACAGACTTAAGAGGATGTGTATAAAGGAACAAATTGTATCAAAGAAAACCGATGCAAGCCGGTTTTATTCCATCTTCCTTAATCAGGTGAGAAAATCAGGGCGGACATATGAGCTGGGTCTCATGTTCAAATACATGATGTTTCATCATCCGCTTAAATTATTGCAGCAGGTTCCTCATGGTATCAGCATGATGATATCCGGGTCCCTCTCCCTGTTTCCTGAGCACATCAAGAACGCCAAAGTCTTTCATCGCATAACCGATCATGCATTGATGCTTGAAAAAGTTTAAAAGCCTGATATGATGAAATATATATATTATCCCGGTTGTTCGCAAAAGTCCAGTGCCATATCCTATGAAAGATCATTCCTGGCCGTATGTAAGGTGCTAGGGATTGAGCTCATCGAACTTGAGGACTGGAATTGCTGCGGAACCACCATTGCGATTTCAGTAAACAAAATGGTTTCATCATTTCTTGCAGCAAGGAACCTGGGACTGGCAAATCAATACAAACTGCCTGTTGTAACACCCTGTCCGAGTTGTTATGTTTCGCTGAGACGCATTCTGAAAGAAAGCAAGGAGAATAAAACCCAATTCGATCGGGTAAATGAATTGATGGCAGAGGAAAATCTTGCCTTTTCAACAGACACAGAAGTATACCATTCTTTGGAATTCCTGGTGAGTGTTGTTGGACTGGATACCATAGCGAATAAGGTTCGCAATCCTCTCAGCGGATACAGGATAGCACCCTATTATGGCTGTCAGTTGGTAAGTCCCTACGCAAACGGAAATAAATCGGAGGATCCACAGCATTTGGAAAAACTGATAAAAGTACTGGGTGCCCTTCCCGTGAATTTTCCTTTTCGTACACTCTGTTGTGGTGGCAGTCTGATGTTTACTTTAAAAGTACAGGCCAAAAAATTGAGTTCCATGATCCTGGATAGCATACAGAGAACCAATGCCAATCTGATCGTTACACCATGCGGACTGTGTCAACTAAATCTTGAAATGGCCCGAAACAGATCCCTGCCCATTATCAATATAGGTCAAATGGTGGGACTGGCACTTGGCTTGGATCCAGGGAAATTATATATGAACAAAATGAAGATTCCTGCAATGCAGGGCATCCCCTTGAACATAAATGAGAATTAGGAGGTAGGTCAATGTCATCAAGAATCGGAGTATATATATGTCATTGCGGTTCCAATATCGCCGGGAAAGTTGATGTCATGGCGGTGTCGGATTTCGCAAAACAATTGCCGGATGTGGTCATCAGCAGGGAATACCAGTATATGTGTTCTGAACCAGGACAGCAATTCATCATACAGGACATTCAGGAGCATCAGTTAAACCGGGTAGTGGTTGCGGCCTGTTCGCCGCTGATGCATGAAAAAACGTTCCGATCAGTGCTGCAATCGACCGGTGTGAACCCTTTCTTATTGCAGATGGCCAACATACGTGAGCAATGTTCCTGGGTGACGGAAGATCCTGCTGAAGCCACGCTGAAAGCCAAAGCGCTTGTCTCTGGCGCTGTAGGCAAAGCCCGGATGTTGCGCCCATTAAAGCAAAGCTTTGTCACGGTAAGTAAATCAATCCTGGTTGTTGGCGGTGGAATAGCAGGGATACAGGCTGCCCTTCAGTGTGCAAATACCGGGTATAAAGTATACCTGGTTGAGAGGGAACAGTCCATTGGCGGACACATGGCCATGCTGGATAAGACCTTCCCGACACTGGACTGCTCAGCCTGCATCTTAACACCCAAAATGGTCAATGTTGCCCAGCACCCCAATATTACACTGCTGGCTTATTCAGTCGTTGAGAAAGTGGGTGGTTATTCGGGCAATATTTCTGTTACGGTGCGTCGCAAAGCTGCCTTTGTAGATCACCAGATATGCAATGGTTGTGGACTTTGCCAGGAGAAATGTCCGGCCAAAACCAGTAATCTATTTGAACAGGACAAAGCAACACGAAAGGCTATTTATACCTTGTTTCCCCAGGCCATTCCAAACAAGCCGGTGATCGATAAATCGAGCTGTATCTATTTTACCAAGGGGAAATGTGGCGCATGTCAAAAATTGTGCCCCCGGGAAGCCATTGATTTCAGCCAGGAAGACAAGTTTGAAGAATTCACGGTGGGAGCCATCATTGTGGCGACTGGACATGAGACATTTGATGGATCCAAATTGGACAATTACGGGTATGGCCAGTATCCGGATGTTTACAGTGCCCTCGAATTTGAAAGAATGTTAAATTCCGGAGGATATACAAACGGACATATTCAGACACAGGATGGAAAAACTCCCTCCCGGGTGGGCATCATACATTGCGTAGGGAGCAGGGACGAAAGGCACCTTCCCTACTGTTCCCAGATATGCTGCATGTTTGCCCTTAAATTTGCCCATCTCATCAGGGATCATACCGATGCAACCGTGTACAATTTTTTCATCGATATGAGATGTGTCGGCAAAGCCTATGATGAATTTTATCTCAGGGTTCTGAATGAAGGAGTGCGGTTTGTGCGCGGCAAGGTAGCAGAAGTGTTTAAAAATCCTGAGGAATTATCCGACAGCGGACAGTATGTTGTTAAAGTAGAAGATACACTGGCAGGTACAGTCCGTGAAATTCCGCTGGATATGATCATCCTGGCCAACGGTATCAAAGCCAGGGATGATTCCAGGGAACTGGCCAGAAAACTTGGTATTGCTGTTAACCAGGATGGATTCTTCCTGGAAACACATCCGAAACTGGATCCCATAGGCACACAGGATCCTTGTGTCTTTATCGCCGGAACCTGTGCCGGACCAAAGGATATCCCTCACGCAGTTGTACAGGCATCTGCCGCAGCAGCAGGCGCCATGGCCTTATTGGAACCGCATACCATGGCTCTTGAACCCATCACGGCGATGGTCAATGAGGAGAAATGTACGGGATGCCAGTGCTGTGTAAATGTATGTCCTTACAATGCCATAACCTATGATCTGGCTGTTAAAACCGCCATGGTCAATGAAACGCTCTGCCGCGGGTGTGGGACATGTGTGTCAACATGCCCTTCAGGCGCAATGGAAGGGAACCATTTCACAGATCAACAGGTCTTGAGTGAAATTAAATCTTTAATGATCGATGTGTGAAACAGGTCATACATTCCATATGCTGATATAAAGTTGAAATCTTTAAAAACCATTTAAAATGAATCTGCGATTTGAACATATGGTCTATATTTTTCTCATCTTTCTGGGTGGTTGTAATACATGTCCCGAAACTTACCAGCCAACCGGGACTGAATTATCATCGGATTGTAATATATCGAATGATACCCTCAGGATATTATGCACTCAAGATCAGCTTGACCTGACAGTGAAATTAACAGATGAATTCCAGAAATGTCATGGGAAAATAATCACTGAAATCTCATTGTATGAACGCATGACTCCAAAGGAGATAATGTCTCAGGGGAGGAATGATCTTGTTCTGGTTTCCGATGCATATGCTCCAAATATCCCTGATGATTTTTGGCGCACAAAATATGCCAGAGACGGTGTGATTGGCATAATCAACAAATCAAATCCATTTTGTAAAAAAATCACTGAATCCGGCCTGGGCAAACAACAACTTGCATCCCTGCTTACAGGTGTCAGATCAGATGGTTTGAAACAGGTTCAGGGATACGATCAATACAGACCGATCAAGGTATTTATATGCTCTGATGAATTCTTACCGTGTAAACTATGGACAGATTTCATAGGAATTACCCTGAATGATTTGAACGGTGTCAGAACGGTAAGTTTCCAGGATTTGATCGATTCAATCAGGACGGAACCATTATCAATGGGATTCTGTTGCCAGAGATATGCCTATGATCCTCTCACCAGAATGGAAATAGAGGAAATTAAAGTAATACCCATTGATTGCAATGCCAATGGCACTTTGGAGGATAAGGAAAAATTTTATGACAATCTGGACATGCTCCGGAGGGCCATGTGGTTAGGCACATATCCCTGTCATTCATTCCTGAACTACTATATTATTGCGAGTGAAAAACCAACAAACAGATTGCATATAGATTTCATTAAATGGGTCCTGACAGAGGGTCAGAAAGAGTTGCACGCTGAAGGATATATTATGCTCAATACACGCATCATCAATACAGAGATTTACAAGTTAAATGAACTACTAGCGTCCTTGTAAGTTTATTCAAGCATAATGTCGCCCTTGTTCAATCATCTCCTGATACCCTTTTTAATAGGCATTTTTTTGGCTATTAATATGGGAGGAAGCGGAACCTCTCCTTCTTTTTCGGCAGCCTTTGGTGCAAATATTTTAAGGAAAAGCGTAATTCCGGGCTTTTTTGGAATAATGGTATTTGCCGGTGCACTTATCGCAGGCAAAGCGACTGCCGTTACCGTTGGGAAGGAATTGCTTCCCGCAGATATGATGAGTGTATCACTCGTTTCAATCATTTTATTTTCCGTTGCCATCAGCCTGTTGTTTGCCAATCTTCTTGGTATTCCGCAATCTACCAGCCAGGCAACGATATTGTCAGTATCAGGGCCCGCATGTTATTTCAGGGTATTGAATGAACATAAATTATTGTTTGAGATTATCCCAGCCTGGTTCATATTGCCTGTTGTCTCCTTTCTTCTTTGTTATATCATTGGCAAATACATTTATACACCCATCCGCAAAAAAGGGTATTTTACCTACGGGGGTATTGCACAACACCCATTCATCAGGGTCCTCATTATTCTCATGTCAGCATATGTGGCTTTTTCTATCGGGGCCAACAATGTTGCCAATGCATCCGGCCCGATTGCATCAATGACAATGAATGAATTGAATATACAAAATGATGGGGAAAATTTTATTCTGATAATGATACTGGCCACTTTGATAGTGGCACCCAGTTTTGGTATTGGAAGTTCGTTTTTCGGTCATAAATTATTAAAACAAACCGGAAAAGGGATTTTCCTGTTTGGTCCTGTCGAAGCCATTGTAATATCCTTTATCACAGCCAGTCTGTTACTGATGGCTTCCATTATCAAGGGTATACCTTCTTCCCTCGTCCAGGTTAATACCACTTCCATAATTGGCATTGGTGTTGCCCGACTGGGATTCAGAAATATCCTGAAAAAAACCGCTGTGAATAAATTCTTTTTGGTCTGGCTGATCGCACCCGTTTTTGCGTTTCTGATTTCGATTTTTCTGACATACCTGGCTGATAAAGCGGGACTACTTTATATATAGCAAAAATACAACTTCTTGGAAGGGCGATTCTTACTGTTTCGAGTGGCAGCATTTTCCATGACCAAAACCACCGGCCATATTGATAAGATCGCTTGAATGACATGCCGGACATTCGGTTATGTAACAGCTGATATTTGTTTTGAACATATGTCCACAACTTAGGCACCTGATAATATTATTCCTAAAATGAATACTGCCGCCTTCAATTGTCAGCAACTTTCCCTGAATGATAAAGTCTGCAATCTTTCTTCTGGCTTTTTCAATAAGCCTTGTGAAAGTAGAACGGGAGATTTCCATTTCATCAGCTGCTTCAGCATGTGATAGGCCTATAAAGTCAGCCAAACGAAAGGCTTCAAATTCATCAAGCGTGAGCAGGATCTGTTCCAAGTTCTTTCCGCTTGCTCCCGTCGGTTTAAACGCTGAGAAGAGTGGTGGCTCATGTACAATTCTGTCGTCCTGGGGTCTCGGCATATTTATTTTTTATTAGAAATAATATTCCACCTATGTGCGAAATAAAATTTATTTTACTTAAATTTATAAAAAATTGTCATGAAACCCATAAAAGTATTACTTTCGGCAGCTCTCATAATATTGTTTACAGGTGCCTATTCGCAAAGGACCAGCCGTGCCGATGTCTGTCAGAATATACCCAACCTGACCAATGAACAGAAACACAAAATCGACAAGCTAAGCCTCGCACATATAAAAACCATGGACGCGCTGCGTACACAATTCTACGCGGAAAACGATGCGGTAAAAGCATCCAACATTAAGGCACAGATGAACACAGAGAGGGCAAACCATTACCGGGAAATTTCTGGTTTGCTCACTCCTGAGCAGCAAACATGGTTCAACCAGAAGTGCTTTGTCAATGGCAGAAGAGGTTATTACGGCAGAGGAGGTTTTGGCGGAAGCGGTCAGGGCTATGGGTATGGCCGGGGTTACGGGCGTGGTTGGGGCTACGGGCGTGATTGGGGTTACGGGCGTGGTTGGGGTTACGGGCGTGGCCAGTGCAGAGGCCGCGGCATGGGAAGGGGTATGGGAAGAATTACCTACTAGAATATATGTATTTCAATGAATCCTTACTACAGCATTTGAATTCATATTCATTTGTCTTTTTCATTTGATTTTACCCGCCACCTTAGTTGCTGCTTTAAGATCCGAAAAATTCCCAGCATGAAATTCGTCCTTGGAACTTTTTCCATATAGCGTTTATACTCATCTCCAAATTTCCGGATCTCATATTTGTCTGCATTCAAGATATCCAGGTACATAAGTATCATACAGATAAGTCCTATCACCGCAATGAGCCAGGTTTGGGATATAAGAATCAATGCCAGGCTGAACAATATTCCGGCTGTGTATTGGGGATGCCGGACAATGGCATAGAGTCCCGAGTCAACGAGAACTGAGGTATGAACATAACTTTTGCCCTTTCCAACGCCTCCTTTTCTCTTAAGAATGTGGATTGGTAACCAGCCAAAAATGGCAGACAAAACCCAGACAATATAACCCGCAATCTTAATTATTTGAAACCCGTCCTCATTATCCATTCCAAATACAAAAATCAATAAGATTTGACCAACCAGCAATAAACCCCAGATGTATGAAAACACAAACTTCTTCCAATGTTTCATTTGCCAACGAATTATCACAACAAATTTATTTCCAGTTGATCTAATAATCCACGATATTAAAAAGATTTACATTATTCAGACAGATGACATGTCTCAACCGGAATATTGATTTCTGTAAAGCTATAAGCTTTGAAATGATAAAACTTCATGCTACAACCAGAGAAGCTCAGCCAGTGTGAAGGATGGGAATGTGCCATAAATTGGTTCTGTATTCACCTTCTGTGCATATCATAATAAGGAACTTAAAAAGGCAAATGAACTTATGGCATCGACTTGATCATTATGATTATTTCTACTTTGAGCTTATTATTACCCGGCTTTGCTGATTTTCACTAATTTTTCCAGGTCCAGTATTCTAATGTCTTTGCCCTTTAATTCAATGATTCCATCCTTATCAAACTCAGATAAAATGCGGACAGCACCTTCTGTGGACATGGCTGATAATTCGGCCAGATCTTTTCGGGTCAGGTATTTAAAAACGTTATTGATCCCAAAATTTCCCCTGCTGAGGTAGATAAGCGTATCGGCCAAGCGTCCATGTAACTGTTTATAGGTCAGGCTTTGTATCTTCTTATAATGATCAGTCTGTATATGACAATGCCACTTGATTATCTCGGAAGCAAAAACACCATTTTCCCGAATTAATTTGTTTATACTTTCCTTTTCGATCATACATATGGTTGTGTCCATAAGTGTTCTTGCTGAATAATGATAGGTATTCTCACCATAAAGAGAAGACAATCCAATGAATTCGGTTGGAATCACAATTCTGAGTATGAAACTTTTATTATTTGGTCCCTCGATTGATAATTTGATTAATCCATCAAGTATGTATATAATGGAGGAAGCAAATGCACCCTGTTTACAGACATCCTCCCCCATAGAATAATGTATCTGGACCTTGTAGTGATCAATAAAGTCGAGTTCGGAAGGCAGCAGCTGCCTGAAACATCTTGATATCTTCTGGCACTCCTTACAGGTGATTGATTCTGACGTTTCATCCATGCCGAATACTGTGCTGTGGATTTACGCATACAAGTTAATAGTTTTCATCAAGAAATAACTTGAGAAATCTCATATACAGTACTTTGTTTTTGCAAGATGCGAGCAATGAATCCCAGTCGGTCAAAGGATAACTTTGTAATGTCTGAATACGGATGTGTTTTCTGAATGGATGATACCAAACCATGAAAAAAATTGCGATACCAATGGCAAATCGTGACGTATGTGATCATTTTGAAGAGTTCCAGTATTTTCTGATATATGATTTTGAAAATCCGGCATGTATCAGGGAGGTTATTAAATACCCGCCTTATCCTGAGATTGAGAAAATTCCCGCATGGCTTATTGATAATGGAGTGACTGATATCATAGCCAGGGGTATTGATTATCATCTTGTCAAAAAATTAAATCATAGCAAAATCCATGTCTTCGTTGGAGCAAAGAAGAAAAATCCCGAGTTCCTGGTCATGGATTTCTTAAATAAGAATCTTGAAACAGATGAACAGATGTGCTATTAAGTGTTGAGCAAGATGCAATGAATCAGAGGTTGACAAGCGCTTCATCCATCCCTTTTTTGGCCAGTACAACACATTCCATTTTCATTTCCGGGACTCCTTCAAGGAAATCAACGATATCTTCAACGTGCAGCCTAATTGCTTGCTCAGGTGTTTTCCCGAGGATCATTGTAGTGAGTGCCGAGCCTGAGGAATAGATGCCAGGGCATCCGATGGCCAGGAATTTTACTTCCCGAATTACATTTGATTCAATGATAAAATAGTATTCGATGGTGTCACCGCAGGGTCCTGTGATTGCATGCTGGATAGTGGGTTTGTCGATGACACCGACATTTACCCTGTTTATATAATATGCTATGGCTTTGTCCGAATAGCCGCAATCCTTTAAAATTTTTCGAATCGTCACCATCCACGCTCCAGATTGTCATCCTTCAACGACTGGTTCTTCTAGATAAAAACTCCGCATAAAACTATTGATTTTGCAGGGGATCTTGGACAGACCATGCATGCAACCATTTAACATATGCATTGATCTCTATCAATTTAATAATTGACAGAATCCATTATCCCGATAAATTTCCCAGGTTGCTTTTTAGCTTACTTTACGTTTGGTAATAATATATACCATGGTTCACTGGACAATAAGTATCTTCACTACCTGGATAACAATATCCTTATCCGGACTGGTAGCATTGGTATTGCAGGATAATCATCCAAATCAGGAAACCATGACAATAGAATATCATCCG
>LJUP01000181.1 GCA_001303955.1 Bacteroides sp. SM23_62
TGCCACCAATACCTGGCGGGTACTCGGATGGAAGGCCGGTCTGCCGGTCCTGTTGCTGGATATAGGGAAAGGCCTTGCGGCCACATACCTGCCCTGTCTCCATGCTTCCCTGGACGCTGATCCAGGACTGATGCTCTGGATGCGCATACTATGCGGCATGGCAGCTGCCCTGGGACATATCTACCCGGTTTTCGCCGGTTTTCATGGTGGCAAGGCGGTGGCTACGCTGCTGGGGGTTGTTGTGGGACTGATGCCCCTGGCAGCAGCGGGCAGCCTTTTGGTTTTTATCCTCGCCCTTTTACTGTCCCGTATGGTCTCCCTTGGTTCCATCCTGGGGGCGATCTCCCTGCCATTCATGAGTTGGCTTACACCTTCAACAGGCCAGCTGTCCCTGCTGTTTTTTTCCAGTGTGATCACGATCCTGGTCATCCTTACCCATCGCAGGAATATTCAAAGGATTTTCAGGGGAGAAGAATCCAGGGTCAGGTTCAGAAAGGTTTAATGTGCTTTTATTCAGTTTAGACGAAGTCAAGGTCCAGCTTTGACATCAGCTCTTTGACGCTAACGTCTGTAAGAAGCTTGCCGGATTCTGCCAGGGATATCTTCCCTGTCTGTTCAGAAACAATGATTGTGAGGGCATCCGTGTTTTCTGATAAACCCAGTGCTGCCCTGTGTCTCAGTCCGTAGTTTGGTGGCAGGTTCAGGTTCTCGGAAACGGGTAGCACGCATCGGGCTGCCACTATCCTGTCGCCGTTTATGATCAGTGCCCCATCGTGCAGCGGACTGTCCTTGTTGAATATGCTTTCAATGAGCCGGCTGGAGGTTTCTGCGTTCAGTGAGTCACCTGTCTCAGCAAAGACGGTCAGTTCCGATTTCCTGGCGATCACTACCAATGCCCCTGTTTTTGATTTGGCCATGTTGATTACCGCCTTGATAATGGATTTGATTCTTACTTTTGGCTGGGGCGTGATATTGATGGGTATGACCTTTTCGAGTGACAGGCGGTTACGGCTGAGATACTGATTTCCTATGAATATGAGGAATCGTCTTATCTCCTGCTGGAAGACGATGATCAGGGCGATGACACCCACCCCGATGACCTGCCCGAGAATGGTACCCAGTAATTGCATTTCAAGGGCCCTCACGATGATCCACAGCAGGTAAAATGACAGGATCCCGATGAAAATATTCATGGCCACGGTACCCCTGATGAGCATATATACCTGGTACATCAGGTAAGCGACCAACAGTACGTCGATAATATCAAGGACCCGTATGCTTATGAATGTGGGCAGCATGAATCAGATTGATATGCATGACAAAATTAATAAAATATAGGTGTCATAAGCAATTCCTTTATGATTGTCCGAGTGTTTTCCCGACCAGCTTGACCGTTTCAAGGGCTTCTTTCACGTCATGAACCCTCAGGATATTGGCTCCCTTCATCAGGGCGATGGTATGCAGCACCGTGCTGCCATTGAGTGCTTCTGAAGGATCATTGCCGAGTATCCGGTAGATCATGGATTTCCGCGAGATGCCGACCATCAGGGGCTGGTTGAAAATGTGGAATGCCTCGAGTTGCTTCAGGATCTGGTAATTATGCTCGATGGTCTTGGCAAAACCAAAGCCGGGATCAATAACAATATCGTTTACACCAAGCAGGTTCAGTTGCCGGAGCTTCTCCGAAAAATTTAAAATGATCTCTTTAACCACATCCGTGTACCTGGCATGCCGCTGCATATCTGAAGGTTTTCCTTTCATATGCATCATGACATATGGTACCTGGAGACCGGCAATGGTATCGAACATTTCCGGATCCAGGTCTCCCCCCGATATATCATTGATCATATCGACATTAAAATCCTTTACCACCCTGCTGGCAATCTCCGGGCGGAATGTGTCCACTGAAATGAGCATATCCGGATGGGAACTGCGAATAATATCCAGGGCCATCTCCAGCCGCCTGATCTCTTCCCCTGCAGGGATCCCGCCTGAACCCGGCCGGGAGGAATAAGCTCCAATATCCAGTATATCAGCACCTTCCGAGATCATACCAGTGGCTGTTTCAAGTATCCCTTCAGGATCCATCAGGCGGCTTCCGTGATAAAATGAATCGGGGGTGATGTTCAGGATTCCCATGATCCGGGGCTGTTTGAAATCAAGGATTCTTCCTCCGCAGTACAAGGACTGCTTATGGGAAAAAAATGTATCTTTAGGACTCATTTACAGGAAGGGTATTTTGCTGAACAAAAGTAATAAAAACCCCCGTATTTCTTGAAATCAATGAGGCAGGGCAGGTTTCACTTCATGGTTATTGAGGGACTTGATGGATCCGGGAAATCCACGCAGATTGAACGCCTGTTAAAATACCTTGACCAGGAAGGGATCAACCATCGCTATCTTCATTTCCCGAGGACAGAGGAGGGGTATTATGGTGAGTTAATCGCCAGGTTCCTCCGGGGTGATCTGGGTCCCCTGGAATCAGTGCATCCCTACCTGGTAGCCCTTATCTATGCCGGCAACCGGAATGATGCCAGGGAATTGATAGCTTCATGGCTGGCCGAAGGGATTACCGTGGTGGCAGACCGCTATGTGGTTTCAAACATTGCCTTCCAGTGTGCCAAACTGGATACGGCAAAGGAACGGGAGGCACTCAGGGACTGGATCCTGAAATTTGAATACGAGTATCATAAAATACCGAGGCCTGATGTGAATATTTTCCTGGATGTCCCATTTAAGTTCACCAGGCAGAAACTGAAAGGTGAACGCAGGGGGGAAGACCGGGACTACCTTAACGGAAAAGCCGATATTCATGAACAGGACCTCGATTTTCAGAACAAAGTGCGACAGGTATACCTGGAGCTGTCTGTAACGGAACCTACCCTTCAGGTAATAAAATGCAGTGACAACAGGGGAGAAATGCTTTCCCCGGACGAAATATTTACTTCCATTCAGCACCTGCTTTTTCCAGCTGGTGCATGATAATCGCTTCCTATGAAAACAGAAAAATTTTTCACATTCATTTCAAGGGTGATTCTCGGCTCTGTCTTCATTTTCAGTGGCTTTGTTAAGGGAGTCGATCCGCTGGGTTCAACCTACAAGTTCACAGATTATTTCAATGCTTTCAATCTTGGTTTTCTGGAACCATTCGCTCTGGTGCTGGCAATCACCCTTGCAGCAGCGGAATTTATCATCGGGGTTTCACTGCTTATCCGAATCAGATACCGTCTGGGTGTTTGGGCAGTGCTGGTCTTCATGTCATTTTTCACCATTATCACCTTTATCGTGGCACTTACAAATCCGGTGTCGGACTGCGGTTGCTTTGGAGATGCCATCATCATGACCAACTGGCAGACCTTTTTCAAGAATCTTGTCCTCATACCCTTCGTTCTTCATATTTTCTGGTTCAGGAGGGCCGGGCAGGATGTATTCAGGCCGCTGTTCTCATGGGTGGCACTAACGGTATTTACCCTTGTTTTCCTGGGCATAGAGGCCCATGCCTGCCGTCATTTGCCACTGCTTGATTTCAGGCCTTACAGCATAGGGACATATATCCCTGCGAAAATGACCATACCCGAAGGAACTCCGCAGGATGAATACAGAACATATCTCTATTACCAGAAAAACGGGATCGTTGAGGAGTTCACTGAAGACAATTTTCCATGGCAGGATACTACCTGGACCTATGTGGATTCAAAACATGTTCTGGTCAAAAAGGGATATGAACCGCCCATTCATGATTTCACCATTGTCGATGAGGCAAATACAGATATCACAAGCACACTTCTTTCGGATGAAGGATACAGTTTTTTACTGGTGGCAGTACATCTTGGAGATGCTGATGCTGATGCCATGAAGGATGCCTCCAGACTGGCTGCATGGTGCGAACTGGCCGGGCATTCATTCTATTGTACCACAGCCTCCGGTGGGCAGGAAATAGAGGCTATCCGGCAAACCCTGGATCCTGCTTTCGGTTTCCATACCACCGATGAAATCACCCTGAAGACCATTGTCAGGGCAAATCCTGGACTCCTCCTGCTCAAGGAGGGGACCATCCTGGCCAAATGGCATTATCGGGATTTTCCGGACCTGGAAGCATTCGAGGATCTGCTACCATCCCTGATGACAGCCAACAGGATGGCACTTGAAAACCGGGCCCTGGTATCCTTCATCCTACTGTTCCTGTTGATTTCGGCGGGACTGCATCTGTTTTTGCCGAAGGGGACCATGGATAAATGACAGGCCGGTGGCAGTATACTTGCTTAAAAAAATCCTGTATGGAATCCTGGTAGCCTGGGGTGTGATCACGGTCGTGTTCCTGTTGTTCCATGTCCTTCCCGGGGATCCGGCCAGGATGATGGTAGGACAGCGGGCGGACCAGGAAACCCTGGAGAAGATCCGGGAGGAAATGGGACTGAACCGGCCTGTGCATGAGCAATACCTCCATTACCTGAATGATCTTTCCTTCCTTTCATTGCATGATCCTGTGGATCAGGAGAATTATTTTTATCTCGATCCCGGGGAATATGGAGGCAGCCGGGTACTGATCAGATTTTCAGATGCAAAGGCTCTTGTGTTGAAGGCTCCCTACCTTGGGCGATCTTTCCAGAGCAGGGAGAAGGTAGGCTATATCCTGGGTACTGCCCTGCCAAATACTTTCCTGCTGGCTGCCTGCTCCATGCTTTTTGCCTTTGTTATCGGAACGGCTGCCGGCATTTTTGCAGCCGTCAGGAAGGATGGTATTTATGACCGGTCCATCCTGGTCATATCCTCCCTTGGCATGTCTCTCCCTTCTTTTTTTGCCGCCCTCCTTATCGGGTGGTTATTTGCCTATAAGCTCCAGGATTTTACGGGATTAAACCTGACCGGGAATATCCTGGAAGTAGATGAATATGGCGAAGGCCTGCACCTGCAGCTTAAGAATCTGTTGCTGCCCGCACTTACCCTGGGAATAAGGCCCCTTTCGGTGGTTGTCCAGTTATCCAGGAATTCCATGCTGGATGTACTCAGCCAGGACTATATTCGCACAGCCAGGGCAAAGGGCCTGTCATTTTCCAGGATCATCTTCCGTCATGCCCTTAAGAATTCAATGAATCCCCTGGTCACCGCTGTCAGCGGCTGGTTCGCCTCACTGATGGCAGGTGTCATCTTTGTGGAGTATATTTTCGGCTGGAAGGGACTGGGTTATGTTATCGTAAATGCGTTAAACAATTATGATTTTCCCCTGGTGCTGGGATCAGTCATCCTGATATCACTTATTTTTGTGGTCATTAATATCCTGGTGGACCTGATCTATGCTTATCTTGACCCCAGGATTCAATATGCTTAGGAAATATTCTTGATAACGCTAACCATTATTCAACAATTATGAGAAAACAAATCGTAGCCGGAAACTGGAAAATGAATAAGACACTCCAGGAGGGCATTGATCTGGCAAAAAGTGTAAATGAAATGAATGGGCAGTTTGACGGGGATGTAGGGGTTATCATAGCGCCTCCTTTTATCCATCTTTCAGCTGTTTCCAAGGTTTTGACCGGCGTGGGACTGAGTGCCCAGGATTGCGCGGCTGAGGCAAAGGGTGCCTTTACAGGTGAAGTATCAGCCGGTATGATCAGATCTGCCGGGGCAGATTACGTGATCATAGGCCACTCTGAGCGGAGGAACATTTTCGGGGAAGATGATGCCATGCTGAATAAAAAAGTAAAAATGGCCCTTGAAAACGGGCTCATTCCAATATTCTGCTGTGGAGAGGTGCTCGAGGAACGGGAATCCGGGAAACTGTTTGAGGTAGTTAAAACACAGATAGAAATTGCCCTGTTTGACCTGGATGCTGGTGATATGGCCAAAATCATCATTGCCTATGAACCTGTCTGGGCCATCGGCACCGGGGTTGTCGCCACACCTGGGCAGGCACAGGAAATGCATGCCTACATCCGCCAGCTGGTCAGGGACAGGTTCGGGGATGCTATCGCAGATGACCTGACCATACTGTACGGCGGAAGCTGCAAACCGTCCAATGCCAGGGAACTGTTTGCCAATCCGGATGTGGATGGGGGACTGATTGGCGGGGCTTCACTGAATGCTGAAGATTTCATGGCCATTGTCCAATCCTTTTAGTACCCTTGGCTGTATATATAGAACTTGACCTTGCGATTGCCCGGCGGCCGGAACCGGATAATGAAATTATGCTGGCATTGTTGTTTCAGTATGGTTTCGATGGGTTCAGGGAGGAGGAGGGAAGGATCCTGGCATATATCCCGGAGGAATCCTATAATGAGGAGGATTTCAAGGCATTCATCGACAGGCACCGGCTGGATGAGAAAATTCAGTCCATAGAGGCCAGGTGCCTTCCTGATCAGAACTGGAATGAGTTGTGGGAAAGTAGTTATCAACCCGTCAGGGTAGGTTCCAATTGTATTGTCAGGGCACCCTTCCATCCTGCACCGACCGGAGTGGCATATGACATTGTGATTTCCCCGAAAATGTCATTCGGGACAGCTCATCATGAAACGACCCGCGGGATGCTGCAGATGATGCTCACAATGGACCTGCAAGGAAAAGCTGTCCTTGACCTTGGATGTGGCACGGGTATCCTGGCCATACTGGCTGAGAAGATGGGTGCAGAAACAGTATATGCCCTTGATATTGATCCCTGGGCATACCGTAACGCACTTGAGAATACTGACTTGAATGGTTGCCGCATAACAAAGGTCCTGCAGGCAGAACTATCTTTTATCAGCCATCGCATATTTGATGTTATACTGGCTAATATCAACCTGAATTCGCTGCTCGGGTTGATGGATCGCTTCCCCGGCCGGCTCCGGCCCAACGGCATTCTGATGCTGAGCGGTTTTTTTTCAGACGACCTTCAACGTCTCAATCATGATGCTGGTAGAAATGGTTTGGAATTTGTGGTAAAACAGGTTATGAACAACTGGACGGTTGCAGTTTATAGAAAAGCTGTTTAATTTCATCCAAGTTTATATTTTTTTCGGTATGAAGCAGCGGATCCTGATTTCCCTGATCCTTATCCTCGCTGGTTCCGGTTTATCCGGACAGGAAGTATTCCGCAGGTTTTCAACTGACCTGGAAAACTATCCCGGGGAACTCGTAGGGTTTATGGGAACAACTGATCAGGAAATCCAACCCCTGATCATCAAGACATTCATTGAAAACTGGAATGCCGGGGTGATGCTAGATACCACGAAGGCACAGCTGATAGCGATTTCCAATACAATGCTGGATAAGAATGCCCGTCCTCGTCCCCATTTTACTACCTTTCTGCAGGTTATCAATGCCTTTACCCTGTATGAGGGGCCAGCCGAAAACTACCTGAACTGGCTGCGGTCCATGCTCCATCTTACGGCATCCCGTGACTTTACCCTGCCGGAGATCGATGATTATCTCCTGTTCACATTAAAATTGTTAAATGCCGGGATATTATACGAGTCAAACAGTACCCGCTGGACTTCCTCAAATCCTGATTTTCAACTGATCTTCGATGATTCTGTCAATGTAGTTGTCGGACCGACAGATCTTACCTGCAATGCGGTGAGAGACAGCATCCTGGTCTATGAAACCGGTGGTTTTTATAATCCTTTAAGCCATCACTGGCGGGGAACTGGTGGAAAAGTCACCTGGGAACGGGCAGGTTATTCGCCGGACCAGGTATACGCTGAACTGGATGAGTACATGATCAGTCTGCGGTTTTATGAATTTCATGCCGATTCAGTGACCTTCTGCCACAAGCAATATTTTGATTTCGAGATTCAGGGCAGCCTGGATGTTAAAGTTGAAAGGATTATTTCACAGTCCACTGCCAACTATCCAAGGTTTGAATCTTACCAGGCCAGTTTCCGGATCGATGATATTTTTGAAAGCATTGATTATTATGGCGGAATCAGTATGTACGGGTCCAAGATGATAGGGTCAAGCATCGGGGATCAAAAAGCAATATTGAATTATTTCAGGAATGATACACTGGTAATTGTTGCCCAGTCTCACAACTTCGTTTTCGATCCTGAAAAAATCTCCTCAAACGAGGCCGAGATCTCCCTTTACATGGAAGATGATTCCATTTATCACCCAAGCATAGGGATGAATTATATTGTGGATGAGAACCGGTTTACAACAGGCAGGACGACCAATTTTCAGTCACATTCTCCCTATTACAACTCATTTCACCGTGTCGAGATGAATTTCGAGCAACTCTCCTGGCAGCTGGATGATAATTTGATACAGTTAAAGATGAGTGAAGGAGGAGCATCCGGCCTGGCTAATTTTCAATCCGAGAACCTTTATGATGCTTACACCTACTATCGGTTGCAGGGCATAGATGATGAGAATCCGCTGGTGCTGCTCAGGCGTTATTCGGAATATGTCTTTGACATTTCATTCTATGGTACAGAGTTTGCCAGGTATGCTCACATGCAGCCCGCACATGCTCAACAATTATTAAAACAGCTGGCTGAGCTGGGTTTTCTTACCTATGACCTGGAAGAGGACAGGGTTACCATGCGTCAAAAAACATATGACTGGATTTACGCCAGCGTCGATTATATCGATTATGATGTGATCAATTTTATTTCTGAAACTGAAGCGCCACTCGAGAATGCCAACCTTGACCTGACCAATTACGGCCTTTATATCAATGGGGTGAAGGAGATCCAGTTGAGCAGTGCCCAGGCGGTAACCATTTTTCCGGCCAGACAGCAAATTACCATGAAGAGGAACCGGGATTTTGCATTCGATGGCGTGATTGATGCGGGACTCTTCACCTTCTATGGCAGGAATTTTTATTTCAACTATGATACTTTTAAGATCAAGCTCCAGGATATCGATTCCTTAAGCCTGAAGGTGAAAACCGAGGATCTTAATGCCTACGGGCAGATATCGGTGCTCGATATTACCAGTATGCTTGAGGATATGACCGGCGAACTTTTGATTGATAATCCGGATAATAAGTCAGGCCGGAAAGAGATCCCGAGCTATCCGGTATTCACCAGTACTGAAAACTCATTCATTTACTACGATGAAGTTGCCATACAAAACGGTGTTTATGAGAAGGAGGACTTTTATTTTGAGGTATACCCGTTTGCCATTGACAGCCTGGATAATTTCTCGGAGATGAGCATGAACCTGGAGGGGGTCCTGCGTTCGGCAAATGTTTTCCCGGCCATTGAAGAGACACTCCGTATACAGGAGGATAACTCCCTGGGATTCAAATACAAGACTGATTCTGCGGGACTGGAACTTTATGGCGGCAAAGGGCATTTTTTCGATTCAATCATGTTGAGTAATGCAGGGTTACGGGGATCGGGGCATTTCAACTACCTGACATCCAGGGGAAGTGCCGATAAAATTGTATTCCATCCCGATTCCATGTTTACCAATGCATCTATATTCGAGATCCAGCAACAGCTGACCGGTGTGCAATATCCCCTGGTCACTTCCACCATGAACGATCTGATCTGGTATCCATACAGGGATACCATGCTGATTGAAGAAGGGGCCAATCCCTTTGTCATCCTGAACGATTCAACCACCCTGAGCGGTACCCTGGCACTTACGCCGTCAGGTTTATCGGGAAGTGGCAGGATGGAACTCACCAATTCTGTGCTTAATTCCGGTTATTTCAGCTACACAGCCAATGTTTTTAATGCGGACACGGCGGAATTCAGGTTGAAATCAGTCAATACGGACGGGTATACCCTGATCACGGATAATATCAACGCTCACGTGGATTTCGAGAACCTGTCCGGATTGTTCAGGACCAACGAGGATTTTTCCCTGGTCGAGTTTCCTGAAAATAAGTATGTCAGCCGGCTGGATCTTTTCAAATGGGATATGGAGCGAACTGAACTTGAGATGGGCTCCGCATCGGTGACAGACACCGTTGCTGAGATTGTGACAGATATGTACGGGGAGGAGACCATGGTAGGTCCGCGATATATATCCATTGATCGTGAACAGGATTCCCTGAGCTTCGTTTCAAACCGGGCCACGTATGATTACAGCAAAAACATCCTCAGGGGATCCAATGTGACCTTCCTGCGGGTGGCAGATGCCTATATCTATCCTGGAGATGGGGAGGTGGTCATTGATCCCAATGGAGTGATGGAAGCATTGACAGAGGCAAGTATAGTAGCCAACCGGGAGACCAGGGAACACCGGTTCTACAACGCCACTGTTCAGGTGCATGGGCAGTTCAGTTACACCGCCAGGGGTTATTATGACTATGTCAATGAAACAGCAGAACCGCAATCCATTTATTTCCATGAGATCAGTGTGGATGATTCCATTAATACATTTGCTGAGGGTGTTATTGGCAAGGACCAGTATTTTACCCTGAATCCCTATTTCTCCTACCAGGGTAATGTGGAACTGGATGCCCGGAGACCTTTCCTTACATTCAACGGTGGCGCCAGCCTGATCCATGACTGTGAGATCAATGAAGGCACATACCTGAAGTTCAAGGCTGAGATCGATCCGGCATTTGTGCATATCCCCATCGAGGCGCAACCCTTTGATATTGACATGAATTACACTTACGCCGGCTTGTTTTTGGCGGGGGATTCAGTACATATCTACCCAGCTTTCCTGAGCAGTAAGAAATTGCCTCGTGACAGGTACCTTATTACATCGAACGGGATTCTTTACTACGACAGGCAAAGTGATGAATACCGTATTTCCAGCAGGGAAAAACTCCGTTATCCGGACCGGCCAGGTAACATGTTGAGATTATCCAGGAATGATTGCGTGCTCTACGGGGAAGGAAAGATCAGCACAGGCCTGCTGCCCGGACAGGTCAGGATATCCTCTGTTGGAAATGTCATGCACAATATGAATACAAATGAAACGGAACTAAATGTCACCCTTGCCCTGAATTATTTCATGTCTGAAGAGGCCTTCGAGATCATGGCGGGTGAGATCGACGGTATGCCAACCCTTGAGGCTGTAGATCTGGCGTCCCCGGATTATGTAAAAAACCTCTCGG
>LJUP01000182.1 GCA_001303955.1 Bacteroides sp. SM23_62
TGGATGCCGTTACCGGTGCAAGCCGCTGGACCAGTGAATATGGCATGACACCGTTGTCAGGCTTGATCAACTGTGCCGAGGTTGATTCCAGGGGGCACCAGTGGTTCGGGACGGATCAGGGAGCAGAGAGACATGTTGGACTGGAAGCCAAGAAAAACTGGTTTTTCTATACTACTGAAGAGGGACTCATTCACAATTATGTAATATCCATAACTGAAGACGGGATGGGAGGAATATGGTTCGGGACTTACGGAGGTGTTTCCTACTTGCATGACGATGCGTGGACCTCCTATACGGCTGCTGATGGTCTGGCAAGTGACACCGTTTACGATATAGCTGTTGATAGGGATGGTTCTGTTTGGTTTGCCACTGAAAGGGGAATCTCCCAGCTCTATGAATCAGATTTTATATACCAGTATACATCCGTCATCGAAAGAGAAACAAGCAGGCTGGATCTCAAATCATACTATAATTCATGGGAGAATGCTATTCATCTGTCCTATCACCTGCAGTATCCTGAAAACATTTCCGTGAGCCTATATTCCATTGACGGGGTGCTGTACAGGCGATGGACCAATCTGTCATCGATGGAAGGCCACAACCAGGTAAAACTGCCTTTTGAAACCTCCCCCGGGGCCTACCTTAAATCAGGCATTTACATCATCCGCGTGACCCATAACGGATTGCATGAATCAAGGAAAATCGTGATCATTCGATAGTGCAATGTCCGGGATCCATGAATAAAAAAACGGTCTACCGTCAGAAATACATCTGGATGATCACCTTTGCAGCGGCCATGGGGGGATTCCTTTTTGGTTACGATTTCGTTGTGATCGGTGGCGCCAAACCGTTTTATGAACCATACTTTGATCTGATTACTCCCACACAAAAAGGCTGGGGAACCAGTTCTGCAATCGTCGGGTGCATCCTAGGCACGTTAATGTGTGTATTGCTGAGCGATAAACTGGGTCGCAAACGCCTGTTGATATTTTCAGGTTTTCTATTCGGTTTGTCTGCACTGGGCACGGCCCTGGCCGGCAGTTTTTTTGCCTTCAATGCCTATCGGCTGATCGGGGGAATTGCCATGGGAGCTGCGCTGAATCTTTCTCCCATGTACATCGCCGAAATTGCCCCTGCTGACAAACGGGGGGTATTGGTCACCATCAACCAGTTGATGATCATGATTGGGGTCCTTACTGCCCAGATCGTGAACCTGCTGATCTCGAAGCTGGACACCGAACTGATTGCCAGTCCAACTACCCAGATGATCAAGGAAAGCTGGAGCGGACAACTGGGCTGGCGGTGGATGTTTGGAGCAGAAGCCATACCTGCATTAATATTCTTCATCCTGATGTTCATCGTCCCTGAAAGCGTACGGTGGCTGGTGAAAAACGGGCAGGAAAAGCAAGCTTTGAGGATCCTGAAAAAGATGGGGGGAGACAAGTATGCAGCCGAAGCCGTCAGGGATATCAGACTCACTATTTCGCAGGAGAACGTTGCGAAGGTGAATTTCAAAGAACTCTTGAACAGGAAAATTCTAAAACTGATAGGTCTGGGGGTATTTTTAGCCTTCCTGCAGCAATGGAGCGGCATCAATGTGGTTATTTATTATGCTGCAGATATTTTTCAGGCAGCCGGTTTCAACCTCCAGGAGATGATGGTGCAAATTGTGGCCATCGGGTTGGTCATGCTGCTCTCTGTCCTGATCACCATTTTCACCGTAGAGAAACTGGGGCGCAGGAAATTGCTGCTGCTTGCCACCTCACTCATGGCTGTCGTATACGGGCTGATCGGTGGCGGTTTTTATACTGCCAATACCGGTATCTCTATAGTAGTAATGATGTTATTAAACGTCATGTTGTATTCACTGTCCCTGGCACCGCTTTTCTGGGTTGTCCTGTCCGAGATTTACCCGAACCGGATCCGTGGTGCTGCCATGTCCATCGGTGCCACGGCTCACTGGGTGGCAAATTTCCTGCTTACCTTCAGCTTCCCGACCATCAAGGAGACCATCGGCTGGGCCAATAATTTCTGGCTTTATGGGCTTATCTGCCTGCTGGGATTTATCGTGTTGTATTTTTACCTGCCTGAAACAAAAGGCAAAACACTTGAGGACATAGAACGGGAAATCGCAGATTAGCGGCTTGGATCATTCATACCTGAGCGACAAGACAGGATTTCTGCGGGCGCTGCGAATGGTCTGGTATGCCATGGTCAGGAATGAGATCAGCAGGGTCAATACCAGGACCATTACAAAATACCCATAATTAATACTGGTACGGTAGGCAAAATCCTGCAACCATCTGTCCATCGAAAGATAGGATAGGGGCCAGGCAATCACATTGGCGATCAATAGCAGGACCAGGGTTTCCCTTGAAAACAAACGCACGATCTGACTTGATGTGGCACCCATGCTTTTCCGAATGCCTACTTCCTTGGTCCGTTGTTCCGTTGAATAGGAAACCAGCCCTATCAGTCCCAGCAGGGCAATGATAATGGCCAATCCGGAAAAAATCCCGAAAATGATCCCGGTCTTTATTTCGCTTTCATACATTTCCTGGAAACGTTCATCCATGAAATGATATTCAATAGACTTATCGGTAAAAGAGGACCAAGTCTTTTTAACCATATTCAGGGTTTTATCAATATCACTGGTATTCATTTTAATGGCAATGGTATTGAAATGACCCTGAAATAGCAACAGGGGCCGGATCTCCCTGTGCAAAGATTCAAAATGGAAGTCTTTTACCAGCCCAATGATCCTTAGGGGAGTTGGAAATGTTGTTCTGTAGAGGGACTTTCCCACCGGATCCTCTAATCCCAATGCAACTGCAGCTGTTTGATTCAGGACCACGCTGTTTGAATCGTTGAAATCCTTTGAAAAGAAACGGCCCTCCAGGATCTCTATGTCAAATGTCGCCAGGTAATCTTCATCTGCTGTTCCCACTGCCAGGAGTTGACTTTCTCCGGCTGTATTTCCTGTTGCGTGAAATGCCGAAGATGAATAAATATGTCCCGGTGCTGCAGAAGTAATGGTAACACTTTCAATGGATTCATGTTTCAGGAGTTCCTGCTTAAAGGTTTCATGATTGGGAACGATTCCATATGCCCTTTCAAGGACCAGTACCTGATCAGTTGAAAAGCCCAGGTCCTTATTCGACAGGAATTGTAACTGGCGGTTGACGATCAGTGTTCCGAGGATAATGATAATGGAAATACTGAACTGGAATACGACCAGGATACTCCGGAAATAGGACCTCCCATTCCCGCTGTTCAGTTTTGCTTTCAGCACTGTGATGGGTTTGAAGGAAGAAAGCACGAATGCCGGATAACTCCCTGCTATGAGTCCCACGAAAAGTATGATCCCCAGGATGCCCAGGTAATACCGGAAATCCCCGTATCCAAATGCCATCTCCTTCCCCGTAAATTGATTGAATGCTGGTAAAGATGTTTCCATAATGATCATGGCCAGGATATGTGCAAAAAACGCCAGCAGCATGGATTCTCCCAGGAACTGGCCAACCAACTGGCCTTTGCTGGCCCCGGCTACCTTTCTGATACCCACTTCCTTTGCCCTTGTGGCCGCACGTGCCGTGGAAAGGTTCATAAAATTAATACAGGCGATCAAAAGGATGAATATGGCGATGATACTGAATATGTAAACATACTTTATGTCGCTGTTCGCCTCGTGCTCATCTTCCAGGTGTGACCTCAGGTGGATATCCCTTATGGGCTGAAGTACATGGTCCCACCTGTTTTCACCCGACATGATTTCCCGGTAGGATTGTCCCATGAACTGTTCGAGCTGGGGAGCCAGGTATTTCTCGACGATGGTTTCGAACTGCTCCGGGAAATCTGCAGGATCATAACCATCCTCTGTGAGGATGTAGGTCATGCAGTCAATGTTGAAGAAATTGGGATTGTTATGGTCCCCGCGGGAAGTGTAACTGGCCAGAAAGTCATACTTGAAATGGGTATTTACGGGAACATCTTTAACAATCCCGGTAATTTCAAATTCCATATCATTTTCGCCAATGATCCGTTTCCCGAGCGGATCATCCTTTCCGAAATATTTACTGGCAATGGATTCGGTGATGACCACCGTATTTGGCCTGTTCAGGGCGGTGCCCGGATTGCCCCTGACAAAGGGTATGGTAAAGACTTCAAAAATGGAGGAATCAACAAAGTAAAACCGGTTCTCATTGTAAGCATCCTTTTCATGGTTGATGGACATGCTCCAGCCCCCTTTGACCCTTACAAATTGTTTTACGAACGGAAATTCGTCCTTCAAAACCTTGCCAAGGGGGAGGGAGGAATTTGCCGTGTTGATCTCATTGTCACCGATTTGTCCGAGTGTAATCACCCTGTAGACGTTCTCCGCATTTTGATGCTGGCTTTCATATGTCAGCTCATCGTGGACATATAAGATGATCAATATGGTACAGGCCATGCCCAGGGCCAGTCCGAATATATTGATCAGCGTATAGATCTTGTTCTTGACAAAACTTCTGAAGGCAGTTAGAAAATGAATCCGTATCATTTCGAGGTATTTTTTGGAATATTGCCGCCAATTGCATGCCATTCGTGATAACGAACTGATTATTAGATAAATAAACAGTCTTTGCTTTATGTGTCAAATGAAATACTGTATACTTTTTACACATTTGTTGTTTATTTTTTATACAATTGTATTGTGGAAGAAGGAAAAATTCTTATCATCGATGATAATGAGGGGATCCTGAAATCCTTGCGGTATGCCCTGAAATTCGAGTTCAGGACAGTCAGGACAACCCGGACGCCGAACCAGATCCCTTCCCTGCTTCATGCAGAGAAATTCGATGTGATCCTGCTGGATATGAATTTCTCCGCGGGGGTTACCACCGGTAATGAAGGGATATTCTGGCTGCGCGAAATCCTGAAGCTTGATCCTGAGGCAGTGATAATCCTGATCACCGCATATGGAGATGTCGACCTTGCCGTCCGGGCCATCAAGGAAGGTGCTGTTGATTTTATTATCAAGCCATGGGATCCTGAGAAATTGATTTCAACGCTGAAGGCTGCCTACAAACTGAGCCTGTCCAAAAAGGAGGTCATGAAACTGAAGCGTGCCCAGGTTCACCTGAAGGAGGACATTTCAAGGGAATTCGGTCCCATAATCGGGGAATCCAGGGTATTCCGGCAGACCATGGACCTGGTAATGAAATCGGCCCCGACGGAGGCTAACGTACTCATTCTGGGGGAAAACGGGACAGGAAAAGAGCTTCTGGCCCGGGAGATCCACAGGTATTCTGTCAGATCGAAAGAGGTTTTCGTTTCCGTCGACATGTCTTCACTGAGTGAGAGCCTCATTGAAAGTGAATTGTTTGGGCATAAAAAGGGGGCTTTTACCGATGCCCGGGAAGACCGGGTCGGAAGGTTTGAATCTGCTTCCGGAGGAACTTTATTCCTGGATGAGATAGGAAATATTCCCATGTCCGTACAGGCCAAGCTTTTATCTGTCCTGCAAAACAGGATCATATACAGGGTCGGTTCAAACAAACCCATACCGGTGGATATCCGGCTCGTTACTGCGACCAACAAATCGATACGCAGCCTGGTTGCAGACAATTATTTCAGGGAAGATCTGTATTACCGTATCAACACCATTGAAATACAGCTGCCACCGTTGCGGGACAGGGAACAGGACATCCTGTTACTGGCCGAACATTTTTTACATTTATACAGGAAAAAATACGCCAAACCCCTCTTGAAAATCAATTCAACGGCCATGGACAAACTGAATGCTTATCCCTGGCCGGGAAACATAAGGGAACTCCGGCACACCATCGAAAAAGCGGTTATTCTGAGTGAGGGTGACACCTTGAAACCGGGAGATTTTCTATTTTCAGTAGAAGAGGAAACCGGAGAGGAACCGGAGACCCTGAACCTTGGAGAGGTGGAAAAAAACACCATAATGAGAGCCCTTAAAAAACACCAGGGCAACCTTAGCAAGACGGCTGTAGAGCTTGGAATTACCCGAAAAACCCTGTACTCGAAAATCGAGAGGTATGATCTATAAATCGCTGTTTATACAGGTCCTCTTCAGGGTAGTCCTGATACTGGCTAATGCAGTGGCTTTTTCATGGGTACTGGTTTCAACCACTAACTGGTACTCGATAGTAACGCTGGGCGTTATACTTATTATACAGGCCTGGTTATTGGTCAATTATCTTAACAGGACCAACCGGATCATGGGTGATTTTATCCAGCGTTTGCGCGAGAAGGAGAGTACCTCCAGATCATTGCTGGAAATTGAATCGGGACCGTTTCAGCAATTCAATCAGATACTCCATGAGATCAATGGATTGATACAGGAGGCCAGGATCGAAAAAGAGAATCAATTTCTATATCTGCAATATATTATTGAACATGTCGGAATCGGACTTATTGCTTTTGATGATACCGGTAAAATCAACCTGATCAATAAGGCCGCCCTTGACTTATTCCAATTTAATGAGTTGAAACACATAAAAAATCTTAACCTTGTCAGGGAGGGGATGGATCAATTTCTCAGGGGACTTAAACCGGAGCAACAGCAATTGATGAAAGCAAATATTTCCGGATCCATCATCCAGCTTTCTGTAAAAGCATCCGAATTTAAGATCCATGACAGGTGGATAAAACTGGTATCTTTCCAGGATATAAAGGGGGAACTGGATCAGAAGGAACTTGAATCCTGGCAGAAACTGATACGGGTACTGGCACATGAGATCATGAATTCCATCACACCGATAAACACCCTTACCGAAACCATGTTAAAACAAAACAGGCAGCACGAGGAGGCTGTCCGTCAGTGGCAGGGTGGCAGTGACTATTTTGATAACATGATGGATGGCCTGCACCTGATCCGGGAGCGCGGATCCGGTCTTATTGATTTTGTGCAGAAATACAGGGATCTCTCAAAACTGCCTACCCCGAATTTCATTGATGTAAACTTAAACATTCTCCTGGGTGGCATTGGCAGGCTGTTCTCGAAAGATATGGAGGAAAAAGGGATTACATTTTCCACCACCATCTGTCCTGAAAACCTTACACTCAATGCGGACCGGAAATTAATCGAGCAGGTGCTGATCAACCTGGTCCGGAATGCCATTGAAGCACTTTCCGAAAGGCAGGGTGGACAAATTAAAATCCTTGCAGAAAAAGATAAAGATGCAATCCGTATCAGGGTTGTGGACAATGGGCCAGGTATTCCGGAAAGCATTATAGACCAGGTTTTTATACCCTTCTTTACAACGAAAGAAGAGGGTTCAGGCATAGGTTTGAGCCTGTCCCGGCAAATCATGAGGTTGCACCAGGGGACCATAGATATTCAATCAATACCCTCAGTAGAGACAAATATTGTCCTGAATTTTTAAAATGAATCAATAACTTAGCAGCTATTACCAAAACCCGACCAATAATGAGAAAACTGGCTCTATTTTCTTCTCTGATCATGATCTTTCCGGTACTGTTTGCCCAGCATGGGAAAGTGTATGATAACCTTTCCCTGGAAAGTGACATCCTTGGCATGCAGCGAAAGTATGCCGTTTATCTGCCGCCTGACTACGAGACCTCTGAACGAAGTTATCCTGTGCTCTATCTATTGCACGGTGGCGGGGATGACCAGACCGGATGGATCCAATTCGGGGAGGTCCTTAGGATTGCGGACGTAGCCATTGCCAATGGGACTGCCACTGCGATGATTATCGTGATGCCCGATGCCAATGAGGGGAAAAGGGGATGTTTCAACGACATCAGGGGAGAATGGCGTTATGAGGATTTTTTCTTTGAGGAGTTCCTGCCTTTCGTTGAAAAACAATACCGTATCAAGGGTGAAAAACATTACAGGGCGGTCGCCGGCCTTTCAATGGGCGGCGGGGGAACCTTTATGTATGCCCTGCATCATCCTGAATTGTTCTCCTCAGCCTGCCCGCTGAGTGCCAATTGCGATCCCCTCACCCTGGATGACATGGACCGCTACCTGGAAAGAAGGGAAATGACGGCAGATTCTGAGGAACAGAAAGAGGCATATTTCAGGCAACACAGTGCCCTGGCCCTTATCAATGACATGCCTGCCGAGGAACTTAAATCAGTAAGATGGTATATCGATTGCGGGGATGACGACTCCCTTTATGAGGGGAATTCCCTTGTTCATATTGCCCTGAGGAAGAAAGAAATTCCGCATGAGTTCAGGATCCGCGATGGTGCCCATAACTGGACCTACTGGCGGGAGTCACTCCCGGCCGTACTTTCATTCGTCTCTGCCCGCTTCCATCAATGATTGATTTGACCAACAACCAACCCGATTGATACAATGAAAACACATTTGATTGATCTGTTAAAAATCTCCGGTTTTTGTGCCGGGCTCATAATGCTAAGTAACTGTACCGGTCCCGGGCGGAAGCCGGCCGCAGTGCCGGAATCGCCTGCTTACCCTGTTGAATTCTCTATTTCGAAAAGCGATCTGATGGACAAGATCATGGGAGGATGGGCCGGCCAGACCATCGGATGCACCTATGGCGGACCTACAGAATTCAGGTTCAGGGGATCCATGATCCAGGATTATACACCCATCGCATGGGATGATACCAGGATGGATTGGTATTATCAGAATGCTCCCGGACTTTATGATGATATCTACATGGACCTGACATTCGTGGAAGTCATTGACAAGGAAGGCATCGATGCACCTGCATCTTCCCATGCCGATGCTTTTGCCAATGCTGAATATTCCCTGTGGCATGCCAACCAGTCTGCCCGTTACAATATACTGCAGGGAATACAGCCCCCGGCCTCCGGTCACTGGGAGAATAACCCCCACGCGGATGATATAGATTTTCAGATCGAAGCCGATTTTGCAGGCCTGATGAGTCCGGGTATGGTCAACCCTGCAGCCGAGGTATGTGACCGGGTGGGGCATATCATGAATTATGGCGATGGATGGTACGGGGGTGTTTATGTCGCCGCCATGTACGCCCTTGCCTTCTATACGGATGATATCAAGCTGATTGTATCGGAAGCACTGAAAACCATCCCGGAAGAAAGCGATTTCTACCGTTGCATCGATGATGTTATCCGATGGTATTACCTGTATCCTGAAGACTGGAAGAGGACCTGGTTCGAGACGGAAAAAAAATGGTCATCCGATATCGGGTGTCCCAATGGGGTATTTAAAGACTTCAACATCGATGCCAAGATCAATGCCGCTTATATTGTTATCGGATTGCTGTACGGTGAAGGGGATTTTGGAAAAACGGTGGATATCAGTACCCGTTGCGGACAGGACTCGGATTGCAACCCGGCCAGCTCGGGGGGTATCCTGGGTACGGTTATGGGGTACAGCAACATCCCAGCCTATTGGAAGCAGGGGATAGAGAAGGTGGAGGACATGGATTTCAAATACACCACCATTTCGCTGAAAGATGCTTACGAGATGAGCCACAGGCATGCCGTCGAAATGATTAAAAGGAACGGGGGCAAAGAAGCCGGCGATATGTTGACCATCCTTATGGAAGCGCCCGAACCGGTCCGCCTGGAAAAAGCATTTGAAGGGCATTTTCCCATACAAAGAATGGATTTTGGTTGGGAAGGCAAAAAGCTGGAAAAGGACGGTGACCTGGAGTATGGTTTTGATTTTGAAGGGATCGGCTTTGTGATGCTGGGAAGGGCCCAGAAACTGCAGCCTGATAATAGGGATATTAACCTTTTGCTGGATGTATTCATCGATGGTGAACTTCATGAACAGGCCGTACTTCCAACATCCTATCAATCGCGCAGGAATGAGTTAACCTGGAAATACAACCTGGAGGATGGCACCCATAATGTCCGGGTTGAGTGGAAAAACCCAGAAGACGGATATGGGATAATCATGGCCGATGTCCTTGTCTATGGTCCGCAGCCTTCGTTATGAGAACACTTTTCCTGGTCCTGCTGGTTGTCGTAACCTCCTGTATGCGAAAGGAACCAGATGAGATCTCCAATCAGGTGATCTGGTTCAAATACCCGGCCAGGTACTGGAACAGCCAGGCATTGCATCTGGGCAATGGTTACTTTGGGGCTTCGTTTTTCGGAGGAACCAGGGAGGAGGTATTCGCTTTGTCCGAGGCCAGCATGTGGACCGGCGGACCGGCCATGGGAGACTGGGAAAGGGCCGGGGTCAATCCCAACGCCAGGGAAACACTGCCTGCCATCCACAAGGCTGTCCGCGAAGGTCATATCCGGCGGGCTGACAGCCTGGTAAGTGAAAATTTTTTCGGTTCGTTTGATCTCTATGGCCATTTCACTTCCATCGGGAATCTTAGGCTGAAGTTCCTGGATCACGAAACGGAGCCCGCTAATTATCACAGGGAACTGGATTTGCGAAATTCACTCGGTAGCATACGCTATGACTTGGGCAACACCACATTCAACAGGGAGTATTTCTGCTCCTATCCAGACAGGGTACTCGTCATGAAATTCACGGCTGACAGGCCGGGCAGCATCTCCTTCGACATGATCCTGGATATCATGCAGGATTCTTCCATTGCTGAAATATCCGGGAATACCTTTCAGGTTGCCGGGTACATAGACGGTAATCAACGGCCTTTCCACCTGTTCATACAGGTAAACCATGAAGGGGGGAAAACAGGCAGGGATGCGGGAGTCTTAACGGTACGCGGGGCAGATGCAGTGGAAGTCTACTATACGGTGGCCACAAATTATAAAATGAGCTATCCCGGCTACACGGGTGAAGATCCTGCCGGTATTGCCCGTACCATCGTGCAAAAAGCGGTTACCAGGGGATTTGAAACCCTCAAGGCAGCACATACAACCGATTACAGGTCACTCTACGACCGGGTAAACCTGGTCATTCAGGGTGACCGGCAGATTGAGAAATTACCGACAAATCAGCGGTATGAAAGGCTGAAATCAGGCAAGGCTGATCCCGGTTACAAAGTCCT
>LJUP01000183.1 GCA_001303955.1 Bacteroides sp. SM23_62
AATGGGTCTTGCAGCAGAGCGGGAGGGATGAAGATCTCTGGATCAATGCCATTCGGGCAGGTAGTGTTACGGGTGTTCATGAAGTATTGTATGAATCTGCATTTGACAGTCTATCCATCAAGCATTCCGCAAAAGACAGGAGGGGATTTGCCACGGGTGCCCTTATGGCAGCTGAATTTATCGAAAACAAAAAAGGTTTTTTCACCATGAAGGATGTCCTTGGCCTCTAGATCTGTTTGAAAACCGATTATATGAAAGTCCCAAGAAAAAGATACATTCTTTTCGCCATCGCAGCCCTCCTTTACAGCCTTTTTGTAATCTGGATCGGGGTATTCTGGTTTTTATTCGGGATCATATTGATATTTGATCATTTTATCACCAGGTTCCTCTTTAAAATCAGGAAATTTATTAAACTACCCGCGGTGCTGACCGAAACACTCGAGTGGATCAGTGCCATTGTAACTGCACTTCTGGCTGTCATCATCATCCGAACATTATTCGTTGAGGCGTATAACATCCCGACCCCGTCCATGGAACAGACACTGCTTGTGGGGGATTACCTTTTCGTAAGCAAGCTCAGCTACGGACCGAAAATACCAAACACACCCATTGGTTTTCCTTTCACACATAATACCATGCCCTTCACAAAAGACAGAAAATCATACAGTGAAAAGGTTCAATGGCCTTATAAAAGGCTTTTGGGACTGGGCAAGGTGCGTTACAATGATGTCGTGGTTTTCAATTTCCCGGAAGGTGATACCATTGTAAAAGAATTACCGGACCAGAACTATTACAGCCTTATCCGGAATTATGGCAGGAAGACCATCCTTTCCCAGTATGAAATCATTACCAGGCCGGTCGATAAACGGGAAAATTTTGTCAAGCGATGTGTGGGACTCCCGGGAGATACCCTGGAATTAAGGCATTCCAGCATTTTTGTCAACGGGCGGGAATTGACTCAGCAGCCATTTATCCAGTTTAATTATTATGTGAGGACGAACGGAGAAAAACTGGACAGCATTTTCATCACTGACCTGGAACTTACCGAGGCGGACCGGCTGTATGATCCTTCGAGGGAAAGCTATGTTTTCCCGCTGACCGCAAATCAGGCAGCGAAAATCAGGGAGTTGCCCAATATCCAGGTAGTAACCCGGCTTGAGAATACAACCAAACCCTTATCCTATTTTTCTTTTTTTCCCTATAGCCCTGATTATCCGTGGACGGAAGACAATTTTGGACCGCTGGTGATCCCGGAAAAAAATCAAACGGTTAGACTAAGCATTAAAAATCTGCTGTTATACCGTAGAATCATTGAGGTTTACGAAAAAAACCATCTGGAAGTCAGAGATAGTATAATCTTCATTAATCATGAACCACGAAATTCTTATACCTTTGGCATGGATTATTTCTTCATGCTGGGTGATAACCGGCATAACTCTGCTGATTCAAGGATCTGGGGATTTGTACCTGAAGACCATGTGGTAGGAAAAGCGGTACTTGTATGGTTATCAATAGACAGGTCAAAGAAAGGCTGGAAACGGTTCAGGTGGCATAAAATGTTTAAGAAAATCAATTAGAAACTTACATATGAAACAATTTCTCGATATCCTGAAGCATAAATATTTCAAATTCGGACTGGCAGCAGTGATTTATCTTTTATGGGTTATCTGGCTGGGGAATTACTGGTGGTTGTTCGGACTCATTGTCATTTATGATATTTATATATCCAAGAAGGTCAACTGGTCGTTCTGGAAAAGCAGGAAGAAAAAGAACAGCGCACTGGTCGAATGGCTTGATGCGCTTATCTTTGCAGTGATTGCTGTGACCATCATCAATATCTTCCTGTTCCAGAATTATAAGATCCCAACCCCTTCCATGGAAAAATCTTTGCTGATAGGGGACCATCTGTATGTCAGCAAGGTAGCTTATGGTCCCAGAATACCCAACACTCCCCTCTCCTTCCCCTTCACGCAGAATACCATGCCCATCCTGAAGACACAATCATATGTGGAGTGGATAAAGCGGCCGTACAAAAGGCTGGCCGGATTCGGGAAGGTGAAACACGACGATGTAGTGGTATTTAATTTCCCGGGAGGTGATACGGTGGTAACGCGACATCCGGAACGGAGTTATTATTCAGTCATACGGGACTACGCCAAGCAACTGGAGGATAATGATATACGGTATAATCGTCCCGTAAAGACATGGGAAGAATACCTGGTGGATGGACGACAATCCGTGTGGAATGAATTTGATATTGTAACCCATCCGGTTGACAAAAGGGATAATTATATCAAGAGATGTGTTGCCCTGCCCGGTGATACACTGCTGATTGTCAAAGGGAGGATCCATATTAACGGAAAACCGATTAAAATCTATGATGGGGTCCAGCATCGTTATGTGGTCAGGACAAACGGTACACCTATCAATCCCAAAGCCTTTGAGAGGCTCAGTGTTGCGAGGTCTGACCAGGAAAAACTCGGTAATGATTATTTTCTTCCGCTCACCGAGGAGACTGCCGAAAAGCTAAGGAAGTTTACCAATGTTATCTCCGTTACAAAATATGAATACCCTGAAAATGAATATAATTACCAGATATTCCCGCATGACAGCCTGTATAAATGGTCCCTCGATAATTTTGGTCCCCTTTGGATGCCAACGGCAGGCACAACCATCCCGCTGACACCTCAGATTCTTCCGCATTACAAGAGGATAATCGAAGCATACGAGGGAAACAGCCTGAAGGTACAGGGTGACCAGATAAGCATCAACGGCAAGCCAGCCCGGGAATATACCTTCAAGCAGAATTATTACTTTATGATCGGTGATAACCGGCATTCCTCCTCAGATTGCCGGTACTGGGGTTACGTTCCGGAGGATCACATCCTTGGAAAACCCAAATTCATCTGGTTATCACTCGACGAAGACAAACGTTTTCTGGGTAAGATCAGGTGGAAAAGAATGTTTCTTGCCACCGATAAGGTCTGAACGCCAGGTTTGCCCCGGCCATTCATGTTTGGCCACCTCCCCTCCCTGCCGGATTGGTTCAGCCAATCCCCGTCAGAAAGGAAATTCTTCCTCCAGGTCGGGTTGTTCCAGTTCCTCTGTTTCGGGCTTCTGGGCTACCTGGTGGATTTGATGCCCGTCCACATATATGGCTTTAAACGGCCGGACCGGACAGGCATACTCACAGGCCCCGCAACCTACGCATATCTCAGGAACTATTTCAGGCAGGGTCAGGCCTTGCCTGTAGGGCACCATGGTTACTGCCTGGGTGGGACAATGCTCAGAGCATGAACCACAGGCAGTGTTTTCTGCATAGACAACACAATTTTCCAGGATCAGCTGTACCTGGCCCAGCTGGGTGGTCTTTTTGGCTTCTGCAGCAAGGGAAAGGATGGCGCCGGTAGGACAGACATCTGTGCAGAGGGTACATTCAAAATTGCAGTAGTTGGTGGAATAATCCATATGTGGCTGCATGATACCGGACCAGCCATATTCAACAAGAGATGGTTGCAATACAGAAGTCGGACAAGCACTTATACATAGATGGCAGGCGGTACAGCGGGTGGTAAAATGTCTTATCCCAAGTGAGCCCGGCGGGGTAACCGGGAAGTTCTTGACCGGCTTGATCTCAGTTGGAACCTTATTTTCTATCACCGTTTCCTGGCTGCCGTCAGGGAGACTGAATCCGGATAGAGCCACACCGGTGGCGATCATCCTGGTCAGGGCCTCTCGTCTTGCAGGATCACCGGGACCGGATGGGTCAACAGATCCCGCAGGACCACCACGGCGGGAGGTTAGGGCTGAGCCTGCTGCAGGCAGGTATTTAATGGCATCTTCGGGACAAACAGAGATACAATTATAACAACCCACGCACCTGGAGAAATCAACTTCCAGGGATTTGATCCGGATGCAGGAGGCCTTGCATGCAACGGCGCATTTCCCGCATTTTGTGCATAGTCCCTCAATCATGCCTATCCTGAAAATGGCAACCCGCGACAACAGGCCAAGCAAGGTTCCCACGGGACATATGGTATTGCAATACAAACGCCCCCTTGTATACGAAAACCAGATCACCAGTCCCAGCATAAACGCCGGAATCACATAGGTGAGTCCCCTGGCAGGCGTAATATTTTCCGGATAGAGAAAAAAGACATTCATACTCTCCAGGACCCCTGCAATCCGGTTGTTTAGCCAAATGTACACCGGCTGGAACAGATCAGAGGCAATCCGGCCAAAGATGCTGTAAGGATCCAGCAGGTTGACCCCGACCAGGCTTTTCCCGGCAAGCAGGACCAACAGGGGCAGGACCAGGAATCCATACCGCCACCGGTTCTGTGGTTTGCCAAAACGGTACCTGTGCTTTTTTTTTGTTTTTTTCCTGATCCAGCTTACCGCATCCTGGAAGATCCCCAGGGGACATATGGCACTGCAGTAAATCCTTCCGAATAAGATCGTCAGCACAAGGATAACGATAAAGCCTGCGGCCACCAGGCCAAAGGTTGTGAAGAAACTCAAAAGGGAAGGCAGGAATTGCAGGAAGGTTATTCCCGTTATCAATCCTGTGGGAAGCAATTCCCGGAAATCTATAAAAATAAAACCGGTAGCAGATATAAAAAGGAGGGCCATAATGACCCTGATGGTCTTCAGGCTTCGCTGATGCATGCTTATATCACGATCCTGTTGATTTTCAAATTAGACAGGTCCATGCTGCCCAGTCCCATTTCATCCGCCATCCGGATATGTCCTATTTGTGCCGGATCCTTACCAATAAGCTTGGCTGCTGCCGTGTCCGCGACCACCATATTTTCAGCGATGATCTGTGATTTCATGGTTACCACGTCTGCTGTAGAAACGCCCCTGGGACCGTTTTTTTTCAGGACCCTGTATGCATCAACCACGTTGAGATCCGGTTTCACGACAGTGGTAATATCGGCAATACACTGATGAAGGTCATTGGCATGCCACCACCTGCGGTCCCACACGATGCCCATCAGGTTTTTCATGGAAAGTGACAATACAGTTCCGCCATGGGTTTTCAGTACGGGGACATTGATAAAAACATCCGATTCAAGGATCAGTTCGTGTACCTGAACCCTTTTGAGCTTTCTTCCACCATCCACGGCTATTTCATGATAACTGCCTTTGCTCTTACCGGAAAGTACTTTTGCCCCTGCATCCTTCACTGCCTTTTCAATACCGCTGTTCTTATAGCAGCGGGTCCATTCATTGATGGTATTGTCAAAAACATAAACATCTTTGGCTCCTGCAGCCAGGCAATGCTCCACAATCCTTGCCATCAGCTCGGGATTGGTGTTGGCAGCCCGCTCCGGCGTGGCATCCCAGCCAAGATTGGGTTTGACAACAACACGCTGGCCCTTCTTAACATATTTCTCAATTCCTCCCAAAGATTGGATGGCCTGATCGAACATGGTCCCGGGTTCCCCTCCCTTTACAGCAACGAGATCATAATCGAGCATGGGCGCTGCGCCTGCAAAGAGTTTGTTACCGGGACCGATGGATATGGCTGCACCTGCCGCAATGCCAGCCCCAATGCCTTTCCTGAAAAAATCCCTTCGTTTCATCTGCCTGATTTAATGTTCAATTAGCCCGAAATTTACGATTTCCCGCTTACAATCTTCATGAAAGCGCCTGGTTTTTCAATCTAATTTTGACAGATTCTAAATAAGCGTGCGAGGAATGGGAACCAGCCGGGTATGGGACCTGACTGACAGGTATCAGACATCTGATTCCTGAGTTAATTGAAAAACGCTTAACTTTACAGGCCAAAATAATCCCTGGGCCATCAGGGTAAACCTTTTTGAATGACGGTACTGTACTACGATTGTTTTTCAGGCATCAGCGGGGATATGAACCTGGGGGCAATGATAGACCTTGGCGTTGATCCAAAATCCCTGGTTGACCAGCTCAGCAGGCTGGATCTCTCCGGTTATGAGATGAAAATCACGAAAGACCAGCGGAAAGGTATCTCGGGAACGAAGGTTGATGTGGTCATTGATGAAATCCCACATGATCATGGTCACAATCATGATCACCAAAATCACAGGAACCTCGAGGATATCAGCCGTATTATTCAGGGGAGTGATCTCAGCCAGGCCGTCAAGGACCGAAGTATCATGATGTTTCGCAAACTGGCTGAAGCGGAAGGAAAAATCCACAACCAGCCAATCGAGGAAGTTCACTTCCATGAGGTGGGAGCCACTGATTCCATCGTGGATATAGTAGGTGCTGCCATATGCATTGAATCCATTGCGCCGGATATGATCATGTCCTCCGCTGTTGAACTGGGAGGCGGATTCGTAAAATGTGAGCATGGAATCTTTCCCGTTCCGGCACCGGCAACTGCAGAGATCCTTGCTGGTATTCCGGTTAAATCAGGAGCTGCTCCCTATGAAATGACAACCCCCACCGGGGCGCTTATTCTGGCCTGTAATGCTGTCAAATTCGGACCTATGCAGGACCTCCGAATAAGCAGGACTGCCTATGGGATCGGTAACAGGGATATGGATATCCCCAATGTGTTGAGGGTCCACCTGGCAGAATCCACAGGGCATGCCAATGGATTACCGGAAACCCGGAAGGCACTGGTGATGGAATGCAACATTGATGATATGAATCCCGAAATGTATGGTTATGTAATGGAGATACTGTTTGGCCTTGGTGCAGATGATGTATTCATCACCCCGGTCATGATGAAAAAGGCACGTCCTGCCTCCAAACTCACTGTTCTCTGCAGTCCAGATAAAAAGCAGACCATGACTGAAACCCTCCTGACCCATACCACCAGCCTGGGTGTCAGGAGTTACGAGGTAGATAAAACCATGCTAGAAAGAGAATTCACCAAAATTCAGACAAAATACGGTGAAGTGACCGTAAAGACAGCCATATATCGGGGCAAGCACCTGAAATCCAAACCTGAATATGAGGATTGTATCCGGCTGGCCAAGGAACATGGGATCCCCGTGCAGAAGATTTATGATGAGATCTCCAGGCAATTAAATAACGGCGAATAACGATGAAGCAGGAAATACAGAAAAAATATGACCGGTTATTGAGCTATCTGGGGAAACTGGACAATATTGCAGTGGCATTTTCAGGAGGTGTGGATTCGGTTCTCCTGCTGCATGCTGCAAAGGAAGCCCTGGGAGAGCATGTCCTTGCGCTGACCATTAATTCCCCCTATATCCCGGACTGGGAGATAGCCGAAGCCAAAGAGATCACCGCCGGCAAAGGGATTGATCACCAGGTAGTTGACGTTCCAGTCCCCGAACAGATCAAAAACAATCCGGAAGACCGCTGCTATCTCTGCAAGTCATTCCTGTTCACATTGCTGAAGGAATTAGCCAAACAGCGTGGATTTACCAACCTGGCAGATGGCACCAATTATGATGATACAAAAGATCACCGGCCGGGAATGAAAGCCCTGCAAGAACTCCAGGTGTTGAGTCCCCTGCTTGAAAACCGCTTCACTAAAAACGACATTCGGGAAGCATCCAGGGAAATGGGGCTTTATACCTGGGAGAAACCGGCCTATGCCTGCCTGCTCACAAGGATGCCCTATAACACCAGCATTGAGGAAGAGATCCTCAGGAGGATAGAAAAATCGGAAACTTACCTGATCGGGCTGGGTATACGTGCCGTGAGGGTCAGGGCACATGGGGATATTGCCAGGATTGAAACAGAACCGAAATATATTGAAAAAATCTTCAATGAAGGTCATATGAAAAATATATCCAGGCAACTAAGGCGCTTTGGGTTCAAATATGTAACACTTGATCTGGACGGATACAGGACAGGTGGCATCAGTGAAATTTTTAAGGATGGTAAAAAATGACAGGAAGGAGTGATATAAAAAAACTGCTCGAGCAGGTACGGGACGGCAAGATTTCCAGTGAGGAAGCCATGAAGAAGTTGAGTGACCTGCCATTCAAGGATCTGGGACATACCAAGATCGATAATCACCGGGAATTACGGACAGGCTATCCCGAGGTCATCTTCTGTGAGGGAAAGACCCCGGAACAGGTCCGGAACATCATGGAATATATGTCCACCCAAAAGGTAAATATCCTGGGTACCCGGGCAAATAAAGAAATCTACCAGACTGTCCATGAGGTCCTGCCCCAGGCCTTGTATAACGAACTGGGCAGAACGATAACCATCAAGCAAGCAGAGATCAAACCGACCAAAACAGTCATTGCGGTACTTACGGCCGGAACCTCAGATATGCCGGTGGCGGAAGAAGCCGCGGTGACGGCGGAACTCTTTGGGAACCGGGTAGAGCGGTTTTTTGATGTGGGTGTCGCGGGCATACACAGGTTATACAATAATCTTGACCGGATCAGGCAGGCACGGGTGATCATTGTCATCGCCGGAATGGAAGGTGCACTGCCGAGCATTGTGGGTGGACTGGTCGACAAACCCATCATAGCTGTGCCCACGAGCATAGGCTATGGAGCCAGTTTCAATGGACTGGCAGCCCTGCTGGGAATGCTGACCAGCTGTGCCTCAGGGGTAAGTGTCGTGAATATTGACAATGGCTTTGGTGCCGCCTATATGGCCAGTATGATCAATAAACTATGACATGTCACCCCGTGAACCTGATACCGCTCTGTTAAGCATCACCTACCTGGGACCGGTACAGTACTTCACAAAATTCCTGATCCATCCTGTACGGATCATTGAACGATATGATCATTATATCAAGCAATCCTACAGGAACAGGTGCAATATCATGGGTGCCAACGGGATACTTCCGCTGAGCGTCCCTGTCTTAAAAGGACAGGCACACAAAACATATGTCAGGGACATCCGCATTGATCATGATAAAAAATGGCAGAAGCTACACTGGAGAAGCATAGAATCTGCCTACCGGCATTCTCCTTTTTTCGAATTCTATATGGATGAATTCGTTCCGTTCTATGAACAAAAATTTGAGTTCCTGATTGATCTTAATGCTGCCCTGCTCGAGGTGGTTCTTTCGGCCCTTGAAATTGATAATACCATCCGGTATTCAAGTAAGTTTATCGATGTCTCCGATGATGATTATGCTGATTACCGGGAGATCATACATCCAAAAAGGGACCTGCCGTCAGATCCCTTGTTTGTCCCTGTAGCTTACCAGCAGGTATTTGCAGAACGCCTGGGGTTCAAGGCCAACCTTAGCATCATCGACCTGCTCTTCAATGAAGGCCCAAAGGCCAGGTCGGTTCTCGAGCAATGCATTGCCCTCCCTTCCTGAATATTTATTATGATCTGATCAGAACCGGAAACCGAGGGTGGCGATAAAATTCTGCTTGTTTGAGCTGATCGCGGCCCCGTGCACATCCTCCGGTATATACAGGTAGTACCGGTAATCGTTGGTCCGGTATGCATAGGCCATGTCAAAGAATATTCTCTGGCTCCTGAATCCGAATCCACCGCTGTAAATGATATTCCATGCCTCAGCATTGACCTCCCTGCTGTTGAAAGGACTGTCATAAAAGGCTGCTCCGGCCCTGAGATACATCGGGCCCATATGCACTTCCGCACCTGCCCGTACATTGTGTGCAACGGAATAAACGTTCTGTATGCGGTCATTCACATCCAGCAGGTTGTAATCGGAGACCCGGCTGTCCATGTTGGCCTGGCGGTAATCCATGAACTCGTAATCCACGCCTATCATGGCCACCTTTCCCACCTGGAAGGCCACGCTTCCAATGGCCCTGTATGGGGTCCTGAGCCAGTATTCGTTCTGGTTGACAGGGGACCTCTCAAAATAGTCAGGCTCACCCGTATTCTCATCGAATGTGGAGGACATGTCCGTATAGAAATCTTCCCTGATCCTGTAAAAGGTCGGGATATGGAAAGCGGCACCAATCCTGATCAGGCTGATGGGCCTGAAAATAAACCCGGCCTTAAAGGTATAGCCTGTCCCCCGCGTCTCCAACGTCTCCCTGAAAGTGAACGAATCAAAATAGTCTATGATCCGGGCATCATCTATTTCTGTATGGTCTGTATAATTGCTGTACCTCATCCTGTGGATACCGAAGGTAGCCCCGAAGTATAACCTGTTCCCATAATTGGCCCCGAAAGTGAGTGCAGTTTCTCCCATGCTGCCTTTTTCCTGGATCCTCCTGAGCTGGGACTGCCCATAACCCGCTTCCCTGATATCATTCCAGTATTCATTGTTCAGTGTGTCATAGGGCATCAGGTTGGTAAGCCAGGCAAGTTCCTCAAAAAATTCGCTCCAATTATCTGCATTGGCATTGTTGGTAAAATTATCCAGGTAGGAAGAACTTTCGCTGCCTCCGGATAACATGATCCCTTCCATCAGGGTATTCCTGTTGAAATTATTGAGCTGGTTGTACCCGATACCGAATGAGTAACCCACCCAGCCATTATCTTTTCCTGTCTGGTGAGAAAAAATATAACCCAGATTATTCAGGGTAAACTGGTACCTGTTATCGGTCCGGGTATTTCCCAGATAGCCGGTGGAGGTATTATCAAAGATCAGTCCCGGCGATACGGTCAATTCATTGCTCCTGTACACACCGATGCCGGCAGGGTTCAGGCTCGCCGAGGAAAAATCTCCACCGAGTGCACCAAAAGCCCCGCCCATGGCCATTGACCTGGCTGTTCCGCCAAAAAAGTTCTGTGAGTACCTGAGGGCGTCCATTTCATTCTGGGCCCGGACCGGAGCCAGTATGAAACAACCCGTGATGATGAGGATATATATCGTTTTCATGATTAAAATCTTTATTGATTCAGGTATATAGTTTGTGCTTTTAACCTGCAATTCTGGTTAATAATCAGTTCATTTGATATGCTGTTAACTAATGCCTGCTATCTCCTGCCGCCAGATGACCGGCTGCCACCAGATGAGCGGCCGACACTGCCCGATGAGCGGCTCATGCT
>LJUP01000014.1 GCA_001303955.1 Bacteroides sp. SM23_62
AAATCCGATGCTAAACATGAAAAGTCTGACTGCTGGAAAGTATACAGCCTGGTGACGGATCATTACCAGCCGAATCCAAACCGTTTGAGGGACTGGATCTCCGTACCAAAGTCAAACGGCTATGAATCACTGCATACAACTGTTGTGGTTCCCGGAGGTAGATGGGTTGAGGTCCAGATCCGGACTGAAAGGATGAATGAAGTGGCCGAGAAAGGCCTTGCTGCACACTGGAAGTACAAGGGTGGATCAGACCAAACCGACACTGAACAGTGGCTGAACAGGGTCAGGGAAATGCTTGAAAATCCGGAACCTGATGCAGGGGATATCATCGACGACTTTAAACTGAGCATATACAATAAGGAGATTTTTGTATTTACACCCAAGGGAGATCTTAAAAAATTCCCGGCAGGTGCAACGGTACTGGATTTTGCATTTGATGTTCACAGCCAGGTCGGAATGACCTGTATGGGTGCCAAGATCAACGGTCGAAGCGTACCTATCAGGCATAAATTATCCAATGGTGACAAGGTAGAGATAATTACTTCCAAGGGACAACGGCCCAAGCAGGACTGGCTTCAGTATGTGGTTACCTCAAAGGCCAAGTCCAAGATCAAGCAGGCCCTGCAGGAGACCAAACTGGCCGAGGCAGAAGAAGGGAGAGAAATGCTGAAACGAAGGTTCCGTAACTGGAAACTTGAGTTTGAGGATGTGAATATCAACAAGCTGCTCCGGCATTACAGGCTGAAGACAGCCACCGACCTTTACCACCTGGTGGCCATTGAAAAGATTGACCTTCTGGAGATAAAGGATATCCTGCAGGAAAAGGATAAGGCTCCGGTCCCCGGAAAATCCACTGAAATCGGAGCACATGATGTGGACAAGCTCATGTCTTCAGGTCTGAAGCAGGATGATTACCTGATCATAGATAAATCCCTCGATAAACTGGACTACCGGCTTGGCAAGTGCTGTAACCCGATCTATGGTGATGAGATCTTCGGTTTTGTCACCGTCAGCACGGGCATCACCATCCATCGTGTCAATTGTCCGAATGCCGCCCAGCTGATATCCAGGCATGGCTACCGTGTGGTCAAGGCTCAGTGGGCCGTTACAGGAGCAGATATCTACCTGCCGGCAACCATCCGGGTGACCGGACTCGACGATATCGGGATCCTGAGTAAGATCTCGGATGTTATTTCCAAAGACCTTCGTGTAAATATGCGTTCCGTCTCCATTGATTCAACGGAAGGGATGTTTGAAGGTACCATTACCCTGTTTGTCAAGGATACCAGGCATCTTGATGTATTGATCAAAAACCTGGCCAGGCTCAAGGGGGTGCTGAGTGTTTCCAGGATGGAGCTTTAGGCATCCCGGCCTGATTCCCGGCACAGGTTGTTTAGAGAGCCATTCAGAATAATCATAAGAATTTGATATATTTGATACCATATTTTCTGCGTTAATATCTTATGCGATCAATACTGTTTACCGGACTCCTGATATTGCCTTTGCTGGGCCCAGCCCAGGAATCAGAAGGAGACGTTCTTCTTTTACGGCAACTTAATGAGGATCAGGAAGTATTGACCGTACCTGAATTGAAGACAGCGGTAAGGGACAGGATTGATTTCGGACTTGAAGCTGGAGCTGCTTTTACCACTTTTGGCAGACATGGTTCCATGTTCAGTTCATATCTTGCCCCTGAAATCCGTTACCAGGCGACCCCGCGTGTTCATTTCAGTGCAGGGGTCATTTTTTCCACCGGCTTTATACCGGGTGCAGGTTTGGACGGCATTGGCCTGGCTGGCATCGGACAAGGTGGAACTGCCGGGAGCCATTTTAACCGGTTCCTTGTTTTTGCCGAAGGGACATACCGCGTAAATCAGCGATTATCCATTGGTGGAATGGTGGTGAAAGAGTTGGACAATAACCTTTACAGGCAGATAAATGCTTTTCAGAGAAATTCCGGTTTTCAGTCAATGGGTATGAGCGTGAACTATAAAATCACTGACAATATAAATATAGGGGCCCGGATCAATGTTACGGAGGGCCGGCCGTATTATTACACCGATCCCACCAATCCTTTCATCCGACGTTCCATCTTCAGTCCGGGCTGGTAAGCATATAACCACCTTATGAACCTGATTATCATTGCCCTTGCGCCTGTTTTTCTCATTGCCATCTATATCTACATCAGGGATAAATATGAGCGGGAGCCTGTCCGATTACTGCTGATATCCCTGGTTGTTGGTTGTGTCATTACCATTCCGATCATATATGTTGAGGGACTTCTATCTGTCTATGGCCGGGATTTCATGGGACTTGCTTCGGCTGCCTGGAATGCCTTCGTAGTGGCTGCTGTTACAGAGGAGCTATTCAAATTGATAGCTCTGTACCTGCTGATCTGGAGAAACCGGCATTTTAATGAAAAATTTGACGGAATTGTTTATGCATGCTTTATTTCACTTGGTTTTGCCGGTATTGAAAACATCCTATATATTACTGATGGTGGAATAAGTGTGGGCATTACCAGGGCATTTACGGCCATCCCGGCGCATGCCCTGTTCGGGGTCATGATGGGTTACCAGTTCGGACTGGCCAGGTTTTATCCGAAAGAGTGCTCCTGGCGACTCTTCCTTGCTTTGCTGATCCCCATCCTGCTGCATGGAATCTATGATTTCATCCTCATGTCAGGCCATTCTTTCCTGCTATTCGCATTCGTCCCGTATCTTATATTCCTGTGGCTTTTCGGATTTCGCAGGATACGTCAACTTTCTGATCGATCCATCTACCGCGGGTTCAGGCACGGATAACCAGTGCCGCCACCTTCAACATTTAAATATGGCTGGATTGGCTGATAAATAAAAATTGTTTCGTAATTTCAGGACCATTATGATTGAAACCCAAAACCGGAATCGCGCGGAATCCTGATGAATAGACACCTGCTCTTTTTACTTTCTCTTGTTATCCATAATTTCTTACCCGCAAGCAGTCAGATTCCTGAACGTGGAATAATGCTTCCCATATCAGAACAAGATGCCAGTGACCTGGAATTCGGGTATAGTGGTACCAATTATCTTACTGTTAATTATGATCATATGTTCTATCTGAAACCTGAAAGATTCGGACCTGCAGTATTGCTCCGGGCGGGACTGGGGGATGGTTTCACGCCCGGATATGGAATAATTGTGGTGACGGAGGCAGCGTATACTACAGGTTACCTGACATTTGTCGAATTGGGGGCTGGCTATAACGGGCGGACATATGGAGGCAGGTGGCAAAACCTGCCTTATTTCCTGGCAGCCTTCAGGTACAGGTCAAATGGCGGGACCTCCGTCCGGTTGATCAGCCGCCTGATCATGAACCGGTCGGAGGAGGTGCCTTTTTTTGGCTTTGGATTATCCATTGGATTTACCTTCTGATCCAGGTTCCTTCCTGATCTGCATTAATCAATGGCATTGTCTTTCCGCTTTCTTTTATTGTATGAGTAAATGATAGACAGGATACCAATGATCAACATAAATGTTCCCGGGGCCGGCAGATCTTCAAAACTATCACCGGCTATATAGATTTCACAGGGCCAGAGTGCCGCGTACCAGAGAATAAATAAGAGCCCGCCCCGTCCTTCCCGGTTGGACCATAGGAAATAGAGGCCAGCCAGGAAAATCAGGAAGAGAAGGATAAAAATGCTTTTTTCCACGACATCTTCTCCAGGGAAATATCCCAGGATAAAAGCCGCCAGAAAACCAAATGCCAGGTACCCCAATAAAAACAGACTTGCTAAAGCCCTTAGGATCCAGAGAAATGGGGTAGGCGCTGATCTCATTCTAGAGTCCCCCACATGCAAAGTAGAGGGTCAGCCCAAGGGCAAATCCGAATGAGCTCGTATGGTACTTATAATCTTCGTCCTTGACGTTCCAGATCACACGGTTGTATTGTATCATAAAGTCTATACTGAAGCAGTCAACAGGCACAAATACTATTCCGGGACCGATGGTAAATTGGGTAACACCCTCCTTGTATGTTTGGCTCGTGGAGCCATAGGTGTCTACTGACTTATAACCACCGAAATTGGCCCTGACATCCCCAAAAGGAACCAATCTGGAATTCCAGAAGGAATATTGAGCGACATAGTACCTTACCCAGGGACCAATAGTAACAGTGCTGAATTTATATTTATCACCATCATCATACTTATAGGATTGGCCCCTGACATTCAGGTTCAGTCCCACTGCAAGATTATCAATCGGGAAATAACCCACCATAGGAGTGAAGTTCCAGCCGGTGAATTTATCCTTATCACTTGTCTGACCATTTGAAGTCCAATTGGAACCGAAGAATAATCCGGCTCCATTAACACCACCCAAATGCTCCGCATCTTCAATGGACCCACCGAATGGCACGGTACCGCCAAGGATCCATCTTCCCTTGTCAAATGGACCCTGAGCAAGTGTGCTTAAAGTGAAAATACATAGAACAGATAATGAGATCATTAATGTTTTCATGGTAGTTAGTTTTAATTTAAAATGATCGGATAAGATAATTCATTTCAGGACTATCCACAAAATTTCCCAATTTTTTATAGGTTTTGGCAATCAATTTAATGTGAAGCCTTATTGAGGCCCCGTTGATCCATATTTCATCGGAATTTCCGTTTGAATATTATTTAGATACTATTTGAATTAACCAGATCGGACTTGAATATTTTTTATTTATATATTTGATCTTCAGCAATTTTCAGATGTCAAATTAAAAACCCTGAAATGAAAAAACTACTATTTTCAATCGTATTTGTACCTGCATGCCTGATGATATATGGACAGGACTCCTATATCATGTACGAGACCATGTACATCAAACCCAGATCGGATAAGAACAAGGAATTCAATGAAGCCCTTGCGGCGCATAATAAGAAGTTCCATGCTGAAGGTCCGGATAAGGTGGCCATCCAGCAAGTGGCAAACGGCTCAAGGGCTGGCCAGCTGGTATGGGTGATGGGTCCCCTGACCTTTACTGATCTGGATAGCAGGCCATCTGATGAGGCCCACCTGGATGACTGGAACGCTGTGATGCCTTATATTGATGAGGTTGCAGAAGTGGAATACTGGCGTATGGACCCTGACCTGTCATACACGCCTGAAGGATGGAACTATACCCCGAAGATCCATATCCGGTACTGGGAGCTGAAGCATGGCAAGAGTGATGAATTTATTGAGATCATGAAAAAGATCGTGGAAGTATTCAGGACCAAGGAGTATGATTATTCATGGCATGTTTACTGGAATTATTTCCAGACCGGTAACGGCAGGGATATCGCCGGTGTCTTTGGATTCGATAAATGGGCCTTTTATGATGAAGATCCTGTATTTTTCAAAGACTTTGAAGCAATCCACGGTGAAGGATCCTGGGAAGAGACTTTCGAGATCATGACCCAGGTAACTGTCGAAATGACCGAGGAACTTCGTGAACAGATCCCTGAACTGAGCGGATCGGCAGACTGGTAAAAACAACCCGTTAAGACATTCAGCCATGGTGAGATCATTTTGCCATGGCTTTTTTTCTGTCATTTTGCCCGGTTTTCAATCAGGCATGATTTTAGCAACCTGATGCTGATACCATCAAAAACCCAAATCATGGCATATATATTAAATATAAAGGACAGAGAGCCGGTAAGCCGGCTTCCTCGGGAAGCAGATCATCCTGAAAATGAAGGGCACCTGCTGGATGCCTATTCCGAAGCCATCATTGCTGCCACCAGGATTGCCAGTCCTGCCGTTGTCAAGATTAAAATCTCCCGGCCCCTGCAGGGGAGGGGAAGACGGCAACAGCCGGGAGGAGGTTCCGGGTTTATCATTTCACCGGAAGGATTTATCGTGACAAATAATCATGTGGCCGAAGGTGACAGCAGGATTGAGGTCGAATTGCAGGATGGGAATATTTATGAGGCTGCAGTGACAGGCCTTGATCCTTATACTGACCTGGCTGTATTAAAGATTTATACCTCAAATCTGCCGAATGTCAGTTTCCAGAATAATGATCCTGTCAGGGTAGGACAGCTGGCGATAGCGCTTGGCAATCCCTATGGATTTCAGTGTACAGTGACCACCGGGGTGGTCAGTGCGCTGGGCCGGACCCTGAAGACAAAATCGGGCCGGTCAATCGACAATGTGATTCAAACCGATGCGGCACTGAATCCAGGCAACTCCGGCGGTCCACTGGTAGATTCAAGAGGTGGCGTTATCGGAGTGAACACCGCCATTATTTACCCGGCGCAGGGACTATGCTTCGCCATCAGTGCGGGTACGGCAGAATATATTGTTGGCAAACTGATCATGGAAGGACATGTACGCCGGGCTTTCCTGGGGATAGCCGGACAGTACATACCACTTCCGTTGCGGGTTATCCATTATAATAAGCTTGAGACAGTGAGCGGAGTCAGAGTGGAGCACCTTGAGAGGAGCAGCCGGATTGACAATCATTCCATCAATAAAGGGGATATCATCATACAGTTCAATGGTGAGCCTGTTACCGGTATTGACAGCTTGCAGAAGCTGCTTGATGAAGAAACCATAGGCAAACAGCTGGAAATTGGCATCCTAAGGAAAGGCAGAAAACAAATGATAAAGGTTGTTCCGGGTGAGTTGATGGAAAACTGATCCTGGGTGTGACCTGCTGGCTTCAGGCCACCTTCGCTTTTCTGATGTTGATGTAATCCTTATAGAAACTAGGATGTGTGACTGAAAATACCGTCATTAACCTGTCGAGTCTTTTCTCCAGCAGTTCCCGGTTGGCCTTCAGCAGGCGATTGGATGTTTTCTTCGACCTGCTTCGGTTACGGAGCAGATCTTTGCTCAATTTCAATGCATAAGCATATTTGGTGAGTGCGGTACTGAATTCATCCACCATAATCGGTGTCAACCCGTAACGGGAGAGCTCACTGTCTTCCTGGACCGGGTCGGGAAAATATTTCTCCGTGGTTTTCAGCATCCGGCCGGCAAAATCCAGCAGTTTGGCATGCTTGAGCCTGCTGAATTCTTCCCTGCCGAGGATCATGCTTCTGGCTCCATTCTTCGATTTATTATCCGATATATAGACAGCCAGTATATTGGTAACCGGAAAGATCTTCCCAATCAGGTATTCCCGTTTTTCTTCAAGCTCATCGTGTACCGGTCCCAGGTTTTTTTCAAGATCTGGTTGCAGATCCTTCAGTTTTTTAAGGTTTTTAATGAATTCATCATAGGTTTTCCTGATCTCTGTGATTGATTTCCACTTCTCGAGCTGATCCTCCATCAGCTTGTTTATCTCCTGGAAATGAAGGATCCAGGCGGTTCGCTTCTCATTTTTCATGGGTGGATATATTTAGTGGTATTGGTCATTTGTTGAACGGGCGTATACTTCCCAATAGCTGGCCAGCCGGTCTACCATGGCACGTGGTTTCTCACTGTAGGCCATACCTGCCATTGGCCAGATATTTTGGAGCAGCATGGATTTCCTGGCAATGCAGGCCTCCTGTAAAGCCTCGTTCACCCGGACATCCGGGATGATTTCTGACCCGGCAAGGAATTCCTGCATTACCTGCAGGTCATGATAGACGCCGAGGTTTTCTCCGATTGTTTCAAGGGTACTGGCATAAGCTTTCATCGGTCCCGGGAAAATGGGCTGCAGGATATCTACCTGGTACCAGAAATATTTCATCCTTTTCCTCAAGTCGTGCAGCTGCGCGGGAGAAGGGTTTTTCCTGGCATCGCGGAGATATCTTCTTCCCTGGCGGTACATCCTGAACAATCCGCCTTCCAATGCCCCGAAATCATCATGCTTAATTGGGAAGTCATTGATCCTCTCCCTTCCATTGTCAATCTCACCGGCTGTTTTTTTAAGCAACTGATTGAGCCTGGCCGGGCCTCCTGTCACCTCTTCCTGCTGCCGGCCCAATTCCTCTTCAAGCGAGATAAAGACATCAGCAGGGATGGTATTTGACAGGTCTTTCTGCAGCGTCCGGATAGAACCGGACAGGACTTCAAAGTTCCTGATTTCTGACAGTTTCCTGCTGAGATCCCTGTAAAAAACGTTTTCCCTGTAATAGGAGCTGTATCCTATCTCATCCCTGATCATACGCAGCACAGCACGGATCCTTTTGATGCTTTTCCTGATTTCATGAATGGCTTTGTGAACATCCTCCTGTTCCCTCTCAGACTGCATTTTTATATAATCCAACTGCTCCAGAAGAATCCGGTGGATATTTCCGGCTATGCTTTCACTGTTTGTTATGCTGAATCCTTTCATACGTAAAGGATGCCTGAATTCGGACCGATCCATATAAAATTACGGAATATGCAGCTGATTGTCAAAACATATCAGTAGCGCGGGTCCGGCTTCACAGGCAGTTTGGCCAGTTTCTCGACGGTGATGCTGGGAAAGCCCAGTTCCTCTTCGACCTTCCCAAGGATCAGGTAGACACCGTATCCCCGGAAGGGATATTTTTTGAGTGACTTGGGAAAATGTATGGTGTCAAAAAACTCCCCTTCGGCATCGAGGAAGGCAGCAAAGTGCATCCATTCTTTTTTAACAGTCCGCACATTTTTGATGGTGACCAGGTTACCCACCATCCGCACCATCCTGCCCGTATGTTTCATCAGGTCGCGGGCCATGATCTCCCCCCTGAACGAGGTCTTCAGTAAATCGAAAGAGGTCAGGGTAACGGGGAAATCCAGCAGTTCTATTTCATCATAGACATCTTCCAGGGTGTTCTCCTCGAGTTCGGGAAGGGTAAACTTTTTTTCGGGTAGCTGGAAGAGGGACTTGTCCCGTTTCACCGTGGTGTTTTGTCCCAGTTGCATGTGGGCATCCCAGAGCAGTACCTTTTTTCCCTTGCCGGTGAAGCGGAAGGCATCGATGCGTATCAGGATGACCAGCTGTTCGAGCCCGATGGGCACCCGGCTTACGAAGTTGTTAAGGCTTTTGTAGGGACCCCTGAGCTCACGTTCCTCCAGGATGGCGGAGATGGTTCTGGATTCAAGGTTGGATATATGGATGAATCCCAGGTAGATATCTTTCCCCCTGATGGAGGTCTTGGGCTGGCTGCGGTTGATGCAGGGCAGGTTGATCGTTGCCCCGCAGCGCCTGGCTTCGTTGACATAGACCCAGGTACGGTAGAACCCTCCGAAATTATTGATCACGGCCACCATGAATTCGAGGGGGAAATGGGACTTCAGATAGAGGCTCTGGAAGCTTTCCACGGCATAGGAGGCCGAATGGGCCTTGGAGAAGGAGTACCCGGCGAAGGATTCGATCTGCCGCCAGACCTCCCTGGTCAGTTCGTCCGTGTAGCCCCTGGCTTTGCAGTTCTCGAAATACCTGGCGGCAATCCGCTTGAATTCACTTTTGGAGCGGAATTTTCCGCTCATGGCCCTGCGAAGCACATCTGCATCGGCCAGGTCGAGTCCCGCGAAATGATGACAGATCTTGATCACATCTTCCTGGTAGACCATCACACCATAGGTTTCCTTCAGCTGCTCCTCCATGACCGGGTGGATATACTCAAACTCATCGGGATGATGGAAGCGCCATATATACTCCCGCATCATGCCTGACTTGGCCACCCCCGGCCGGATGATGGAACTGGCCGCCACCAGGCCGAGGTAATTGTCACAACGGAGTTTTTTGAGGAGCCCCCTCATAGCGGGACTCTCCACATAGAAACATCCGTTGGTTTCTCCCCGTCTCAACTGGTCGCGCACCTTCGGGTCTTTCTTGAAGGCTTCCACGTCATGTACATCTATTTTCCTGCGCTGGTTATCCAGGACGATGTCCACACATTCCCTGATATGCCCGATACCCCGCTGGCTGAGGATATCAAGCTTCTCGAAACCGATCTCCTCGGCCACATACATGTCCCACTGCGTGGTCTGGAACCCCTTCGGGGGCATGTCCAGGGCCGTGTAGGCGGTGATGGGCGCTTCGGAGATAAGCACACCGCCTGCATGGATGCTCCGCTGGTTTGGGAAGTCCATGATCTTATGCCCGATGTACATGATCTTCTCGGTGATCCGGCTGCGGTTCATCATGTCGTCGGGGTATTGCACCAGGTGGTCTATCTCCGTTTTTGGCAGTCCGTATACCTTGCCCAGTTCCCGGACGATGGAGCGGTCACGGAAGGTCGAGATGGTCCCCAGCAAAGCCGTATGCTTTTTCCCATAGCGCTTGAAGATATAGTCCAGCACCTCGTCGCGCTCCTTCCAGGAATAGTCGATGTCGAAGTCCGGTGGACTTGTCCGCTTTGGGTTGATGAAACGCTCGAAATACAGGTCCAGTTCGATGGGGTCCACATCCGTGATCTTCAGGCAGTAGGCCACCACCGAGTTGGCCCCGCTGCCCCGTCCCACATGGTAGAACCCCCTGGACATGGAGTAGCGGATGATATCCCAGGTGATCAGGAAATAGGCCGAGAATCCCATGCGGTCGATGATCTCCAGCTCATGTTTGACACGCTGGCTGGCTTCCGGGTTGTGCTTACCGTAACGGTAGACCATGCCGTCGAGGGCCAGTTTTTCCAGCAGCAACTTGTCATCATAGCGGCTTCCGGTGAAACAGTCCTTGTTCTTGATGGTGCTGAAATCAAAATCGATGTGGGCGTCCCCCAGCAAATGCTCCGTGTTCCGGATGACATCCGGATAGGATCTGAAGGCTTCCAGGAGCTGGTCCAGCGGTCGGAAATGTTCGTCGGCAGCCGCCAGGTGTTCTCCGTTGATCTTGCTCAGCAGGGTATTGTTATCGACCGCCCTGAGGTGCCTGTGGATGGCATAATCGTCTTTCGTCCCGAAGGTGACCGACTGGTTGATGACCAGCTTTGAAGGCTTGTGCCTGAAAGGGGAGGAAAAGAGCCTGCGAACTTCCGAAGGCCGGATACCGGCGTATTCGTTGTCGAGCAGCTGGGCGGGGGTCTTGCTGCCGAAAGGAAAGATGGTCCACGCATCCTTAAAGGGCGGGGGATCGGCGGGCAGCGGCTGCTTGTTGACATTGCATGCCGTGAGGAATTCATTCAGTTCGCGGAAACCATCGTTGTTGCGTGCCACCCCGGTATATAGCAGCCGGTTTCCGTCACGGAACTCAATTCCCGCGACGGGATGTATGCCGTGCTGCCGGCATGCCTTGATGAAATCCATGATGCCCATGGAGTTGTTGATGTCGGTCAGGGCCAGTGCCTGCACACCCCTCCCGGCGGCCTGTTCAACCAGGGTTTCCACGGACATGGTGCCGTAGCGCAGGCTGTAATATGAATGGCAATTCAAATACATATGAAGGCATGGGTTTGGGTGTGATCATGAATGGATGCAAAATCAAAACCGATGCTAGGTTCGGTTTCCCGTGAGATAATCCGGGCGGTTGATCTTCCACAGCCGTTTGAAAGTGCTGCCCCCGACCTGCCAGCTGGCCCGCTGATCGATTTCCTCCGGCAGGGGCCTGCCCGGTCTCAGCTCATCCTCGGTTTCTTTCATCTTCTCCCGGTTGCTGACCCCCACGGCCCTCCGTACCGATTTTTTCCCGTAGCGGTTCCGGAGCTTATCGAGGGTCAGGTACAGCCGGATCATCTCCGGGGTGTCCTCGAACAGGTCCAGTTGCTGCACCCCGCCGACCAGGTGGCTGAGCCTGACCCCAATCAGCCGGATCAGGATCCTGCGCTGGTAGAGCCGGTCGAACAATTCCTTGGCGGCCGGGATCAGCACGTGATCGAAAGAGGTGTAGGGGATGTGCTTCTGCAGGGTGTGGGTGTCGAAATTGGAATACCTGATCTTCACCGTGATGCAGGCTGTCAGTTTCTGTTTTTTCCGCAGGTCATAGGCCAGCCTTTCCACCATGCTGACCAGCAGTTCCTTCATGTGGACCACGTCGGTGCTGTCTTTTTCAAAGGTCCTTTCCGTGCTGATGGATTTGCGCTCCGAATAAGGCCTGACGGGAGCAGCATCGATCCCGTTGGCCCTTTTCCATACCTCGTTGCCGTTCTTGCCCAGCACCTTCTCCATCATCTCCACGGGCATCTCCTGCAGGGTCCGGATCTTCTGTATGCCCATCGACCGCAGCAGGTGATAGGTTTTGTCACCGATCATCGGGATCTTCCGTATGGAAAGCGGGGAAAGGAAAGGGATGACCCGGGATCTGACCACCTCCAGCTCCCCGTTGGGCTTGGCTTCTCCCGTGGCGATCTTGGAAACGGTCTTGTTCACCGAAAGCCCGTACGAGATCGGCAGTCCCGTATGCCGGATAATCTTCTGGCGCAGCTCGTGCGTCCATTTCATGCAGCCGAAGAAACGGTCCATGCCCGATATGTCTATGTAATGCTCGTCGATGGAGGCCTTTTCATACAAAGGTGCTTCCTCGGCGATGATATCGGTCACCAGGCGGGAATATTTCGTGTACATTTCCCCGTCCCCCCGGATGATGACCGCATCGTTGCAAAGGTTCCTGGCCAGTTTCATGGGCATGGCCGAATGCACCCCGTATTGCCTCGCCTCATAGCTGCAGCTGGCCACCACCGCCCGGTCTGAAAGTCCACCAATGATCACCGGTTTCCCCACCAGGCTGCTGTCCCTCAGACGCTCGACCGATACGAAGAAGGTATCCAGGTCGAGGTGCACGATATTTCTTTCCCTCATATCCAAAAAAAAATCCATAAATATTTTGTTTTTTAAATATTTGTTGTAATTTTGATTAGAATTTAGTCATAATATACGATTAAAATATAATCAATTCGGTTGAAAAAATAAAGAAACCGGGGAAATATTTTTATCTGACCATCAAAAAAAAATGTCATGTATTTTGCACAGAACATCAAGCTCCTCCGCAAGCGGAGGAACCGGACACAGGATGAACTGGCCCATATCCTGGGCATGAAGCGCTCCACGCTGAGCGGGTATGAGAACGAGGTGGCCGAGCCCAGCATACAGGCCCTGATGTCATTCTCGAAATATTTCGGGGTGGCGGTGGATACCCTGATCAGGATCAACCTGGAAAGCCTGTCGGAAAGCCAGCTATCGGAACTGGAAAGGGGCAACGACATATACCTCCGGGGCAGCAAATTGCGGGTGCTGGCCACCACGGTCGATGAAGACAACGAGGAAAACATCGAGCTGGTGAATGAAAAAGCCAAGGCCGGGTATACCAGCGGATTTGCAGACCCGGAATTCATACAGCAGCTGCCGACCTTCCAGCTGCCTTTCCTGTCCCCGAGCAGGAAATACAGGACTTTCCAGCTGTCGGGGGATTCCATGCTTCCCATCCCGGACAAGGCCTGGGTGACCGGGGAATTTATGCAGGACTGGAATGATATCGTCACCGGGGAAGCTTATGTCGTGCTGACCCTGGATGACGGGATCATCTTCAAGATCATCGAGAACTTGCTGGAAAAAGAGCATAAGCTTACCCTGTTTTCCCTGAACCCGGTATATGAACCTTTCGATGTGAATGTCAATGAGATCAAGGAAGTCTGGCGGTTTGTCAACTATATCAGTTCCGAGATCCCGGAACCGGTATTGCCGGAGGAAGAACTGATCAGGACCGTTGCCCACCTGAAGCACGACATGGACATCCTGAAAAAGACAGTGCTCCGGAAGAAGCGTTAATATGCTTCCCCGGCCACTTCACATAATGACTGATCCCAGGAAAGCGATGGATTGAATGACATTTAAACTGCAATACTGTTGAGGCATGAAGAATAATGATGAAAAATCGAATAAAGAGATCATCAGGGAATATATTGAGGTAGTTCTTAATGAAGGCAAATCTGATAAAATAGCAGACTACATTTCCAAAGATTATGCAGAGGTTTATGACGGTAAGCGGTTTGAATTAGGGATCAATGGGGCATATGATCATATAGCCGGGGTTCGTAAAACGTATCCGGATATTCAAATGGCGGTGGATAGGCAGATTTCTGAAGGAGAATGGGTCGCAACCAGTTATACCATGAGTGGCACTGAGTGGCTTGGAATAAAACCTACCGGTAATAAAATTACTGTCACTGGTGTGAATATTGACAGGGTCGTTAATGGCAAAATCATTGAACACGGAGGTGCAGCCAACCTCCTGGAACCAATGTTAAGAATTGGAGCCATTAAAATAATCGGCCTTGGTGAAAATGAGTTCAGGGCTGGATGATGTTTACATTTAAGAGTTTTAAGTCTGGTTTTATTGAAAAACTATCTTAATTTTGAGACCTATATAAACAAAATCCAGACTTATGGCAATAAGAACAGCAAATGCAAAATGGAACGGGACCCTGAAAGAGGGTAATGGTAAGATGAATTTTAGTAATTACAGCGGGCCATACACCTTCAAGTCCCGTTTTGAGGAAGGTGACGGGACCAACCCGGAAGAACTCGCAGGGGCTGCCATTGCAGGTTGTTATTCCATGTTTTTAGCCGCCCTGATAAGCGGGGAAAATCTTACCCCTGAGCGTGTGGAGACAAGCGCAAAGGTCTACCTGGAACGCGACGATGTAGGTCCGGTCATAACGACCATTGAACTGAACACCCAGGTGAAATGTGAAGGATTGTCCCATGATAAATTTGATGAGCTGGCAGCAGCTGCCAAGGAAAAATGCCCTATTTCCAGGTTATATGCCTCCGCTGAGAAAAAGCTTGAAGCCAAACTTATTTAAAGCCTGACCAGGCTATGCAATGAGAAAAGCAGGAATTGCTGAGAAGGATAAGGTAATTGATATCATTTCCAGCACCTTTGAAACCAATCCGGGTGTAAACTGGCTGATAACAAAAAAGGGGAGCCATAAAAAGAAGATACAAAGACTGGCCTGCTACGCATTCCTCAGATCATTTCTGAGGGAAGGAGCTTATATTTCTTCCAATGAAAAGGGCATTGCCCTGTGCTACAGATTTAACCACAGGGTATTATCAATCAGAGAGCTGATATACCAGTTGCGGTTTGCACTATTCTCCATCAATCCCTGGCGAATCCCGAAAGCCTTAAGAAGGGAGTCATACAGGAAGAGTAAACGTCCCGCTTCTGGCAACTATCTGTATTTCTGGTTTTTAGGTGTATTACCGGGAGGTGGGGGGAGCAGTATTTGAATTGCGGGATGCCATTTTCGAACTGGCACACGGGAAAACCTTCCCATTTATTTGGAAACTGCCATGGAGAGAACCAGGGTGGCCTATGAGAGGTATGGGTTTGAAACATTTCATTACTGGGAAGATCCTGCAGAAAACATCAAATTCTGGTTTATGAAATGGGAGCCGTCAAGCCGGTCATAGGAATATGTATGTTTGCCTTTTTTGTTCTGATATCCTGTATCAGCACAGATGGAGAAGAACGTAGGGGCGGGTCCCCGGTACAAGATCAACATACCCTTATCGACACTGCCGGTAAAACCATCTTCAAACGCTTTGATCCACCCCCTGGATTCTCGCGAACAGTGATTGATACCTTTTCATTTGGTTTTTTTCTCAGGCATTTGAAGTTGAAAACCTTTGGTACCAGGGTCAGATATTATAATGGACAGCCAAAGAACAAACCCAATGTCTATATCTCCGTCATCGATATGGACATCGGAAACAGGGATTTACAACAATGTGCGGATGCCATTATGAGATTAAGGTCGGAATTCCTGTATGCCAGGCAAAGATACCATGATATTCACTTCAACTTTGTTTCAGATGGCAGACCGAGGTTCTATGAAGATTTCGTTGAAGGAGACCATTCTTATGAGAAGTTCAGGGAATACCTGGATTATATCTTTGCCTATGCCAATACCAGATCGCTTGAACAGGAACTGATACCTGTAGGAAGCATCCTTGAGATCAGGATCGGGGATGTATTTATACAAACGGGAAATCCGTATGGACATGCGGTCATTGTTACTGATATGGCGGAAAACATTGACACCGGGGAAAAAGTGTATATGCTTGCCCAGGGTTATATGCCTGCCCAGGATATACAGGTCCTTGTCAACAGGGAAAATACAATGATCTCTCCATGGTATACACTCGGTGAGGGTCCAATAGAGACGCCGGAATGGACTTTTATGCCTGTTGACCTGAAGCGCTTCCACGATTGATTTGTCCGGATCATGTTGCTCCCGGATCCATTGACAGATTGATCCGGGACCATATATCATGTGACCGATTAGGGAATATTTTGTCATAATATAAATTGTCCTTATTTTAATTTAGAGCCATTACCTAAAAACCATTTAGATCAGAAACATGAAAAACTTGACATCACTGTTTGGATTGATGCTCTTATGCGGTGCATTGACCGGACAGAAACCAATTGAGGTATCCGGGACCAGCTTCAAGCTTGGCCAGGATGAATATTCGGGCATTCAGTTGATGATCCCTGAAGCATCATTTGAACTGGTGGAAAACATGTGGATCAAGGCACTTGAAAAGGGTACCAAATCAGATGTATCCGATGCTCAGCAGGGTGAAATAACCATATTTGGGGCCTATCTCAAATCCATTAGTGAAGCCCCGGTGAATATCTACAGCCAGGTCATACCGCGCGATTCTTTGGTTGAACTGAATACCTCTGTTGAATTGAAACGGAGTGAATTCATCACAGAAAACATGTATGAATCTGAGTTCAATCAACTCAAAGCGTACATGCATGATTTCGGTAAGGAAGTCTACATAGAGGTGGTGAAAGATCAGCTCAAAGCTGAAGAGGATGTTTTAAAGGAACTGGAGAAAGAGCTGAGACAACTTCAAAACGAGAAAGAAGGCATGGAGAAAAAAATCAGCAAGAATGAACACGATATCTCCGTATCTGAAGATGATATCAGGATCCTTGATGCAGATATAGCCTTTAAGAATGAACAAATGGCACAGGCCAAGGTACGGTTGGCCTCAGTGGGAGACAATCCGGTTCAGAAAAAAACCCTGGAGGAAGAATTAAAAGATCTCGAGAAAGAAAGGAAGAAATTGCTGAAGTCAGTCGAGAAAGAAAAAAAAGACATCGTCGGATACAATGCAGACATTGACAATATCGAGCTGGAAATCCCTGGGATGGTTGAACAGCAGAACCAGAAGATGCAGGAGATCGAGCAACAAAGAAACAGGGTTGATAGTTTTGAAGCTAAATTAGATATCATCAAGGGTTACTAAGATTCAGGTCATATCAAAGCAGGATATGTAAGCCGGGTGCTCGTAGTAGTATTGCTTGTCCTTTTCCTTCCAATGGATGAATTTGACCCTGATATCACCTACAGCCGGTTTAATGAATCTGTCTATGATGCCCAGTTGTTTGAGATGCCGGATGGTAGCGTAAATGGGACTTTTCGAATCGAGCCAGATGATTGCCAGATATAAGTCATGATTCGCACAAGCCGACTCAAATAATGGAAGCAGGCATTTTTCAAACCCTTTTTTATACCATATTCCCTCGATGGCTAGGAATTGTAAGTATCCCGGGTTAAAACGTCGGGAAAGAATTGGGAGGCGGATCAATACCTTAAGGAACAATTTGTTGAGCAGTCCAGGGTATTCTACTATTTTCCAGACTTCCGGATTGGCCTGACAGCCTGCAACGATCTCCCCATCCTCTTTCCAAACCAGGTAATTATTGCCGAAGAATAAGTTTTGCTCAGTATAGAAGGTATGTTCCTGATAAAACTCCCTGAGGCTGGACAGGATCTTTGCTTTATCCTTTTCCCCGGGACTGTGAACATGCGGATCTTTTCTCGGATTGAACCGGCTGAAAAAGCTTGTATGTATCTTTCCAACTGTTTCGAATCCAATCATTTCTGTAAAATCCCAGCTTCTGACATTCTCCTTCTCAACATATGCGTAAACCAGGTTCCCGCTTGGATCATTCCCGAGTTTTTCGTCCAGTTGGGCCGGATCATCAAAAAATTTCTGGGCCGTAAGTTTCAGAAGGTTGTCCCGTTGTGGCTTTTCTTTCTCCTGCCCTTTTCTCCTCTTTTGTTTATGGGATTTAGCCCTCAGGGGAGCACGTATTGAGAAATACCGGATATACCATGAATTAACATGGGCTTGTTGAAAATGGGCGTCCCGCCTATTGAATGCGATACAACCCAACAGTTTTCCAGATTTCTTCAGGACAAGGAAATAAACCTGACCCAGAAATGGCAGTTTGGTATTGAAAGATGTATGACGGTACCTGAGTTTTCCGGGTGTGCCGAGAACGGTATCAGCCAGGAGTTCCTTGACATCATTGCCGGGTTCCTTCACAACACTGACAGATAGTTTCAGGTATTTCAGGACTTCTGATTGAGATGTCATCATGAAAAAATGATTTAGCGATCTCAAAATACGATTTTTCAAGATGACTTCAAAAAGTTATGATGGCGGCATCATTGGACATGCAGGATGGATGGCAGGCTTTCCAAAAAAAATAGTTAATTTTCGCAAGCATTTCTAAACCCAAATACTGCTATGATGAATTTTTTTCAATTTACTTTCCGGGGCAAGGCCCTGGTCACAATGATTGCATTGACCTCGATCATGTTGCCGATGCTTACGGCCCAGCAAAAACCTTCAGATTATTATGGATTTCAACCCGGGTCCGACCGGAATCTTTTTACCTATGAAGAACTGATCAGTTATCTGCAAGAACTGGACGAAGTTTCCGAGAAACTGAAGATGGTAGAAATCGGAAAATCCCCTGAAGGCAGGCCGATGTATATTGCTTTTATTTCCTCCCCGGGCAATATCAACAATCTTGACAAGCTGAAGGACATCAATAGAAGGCTGGCGCTGGACACCAACATCCCGCTGCAGGAAAAGGAGGAGTTGGTATCTGAAGGAAAAGTATTCGTGCTGGGAACCCTTTCCATGCATTCCACCGAGGTGGGACCCTCGCAATCCGCACCGCTTATCGCCTATGACCTGACCACCACCGGTGATCCAGCAAAGCTACAGTGGCTTGAAGATGTGGTGTATATGATGGTCCCCTGCCATAATCCTGACGGCATGGATATGGTGGTTACTCATTATCATAAATACAAGGGTACCAAGTATGAAGGAAGCTCCATGCCCGGCGTGTATCATAAATATGTAGGTCATGACAACAACCGGGATTTCGTTACCCTTTCCCAGGAAGATACAAAAGCCATCGCCAGGATTTATAACCTGGAGTGGTATCCCCAGGTAATGATTGAAAAACACCAGATGGGATCCACAGGCACACGATATTTTGTCCCGCCCATGCATGACCCGATTGCTGTGAATATTGATGCCGGGATCTGGAATTGGACGAAGATCTTCGGGACCAATATGATGAAAGATATGACCCGCGAGGGATTGGACGGTGTTTCCCAGCAGTACCTGTTTGATGACTACTGGCCGGGTTCAACGGAGACATGTATGTGGAAAGGTGTGATCGGCATGCTTACCGAAGCAGCCAGTGCGAAAGTAGCCACACCGGTCTATATTGAACAAAATGAATTACGGGTAATTGGCAAAGGACTTGGGGAATACAAAAAAAGCATCAATATGCCACAGCCTTGGGAAGGCGGATGGTGGAAGCTATCTGATATAGTGGATTATGAGATATCATCTACCAATTCATTGCTGAGAACCGCCTCCTTGCACAGGGAAGCTGTTCTTAGATTCCGGAACGAACATTCCGTAAGGGAAATGGAAAAAGGGGATACTGAGCCACCTTATTATTACATTATGCCTGCGCAACAACGAGATGCCAGTGAACTGGTGCAGCTGGTGAACCTGCTTAAGGAACACGGGGTACAGGTTTACCGAACCGGAGATGAACTTCAACTGGATGACAAGGTGCTGGCGGAAGGATCTGTGGTAGTTCCACTGGCACAGCCTTTCCGTGCATTCATCAAGGAGGTCATGGAGGCCCAGGAATTCCCGGCCCGTCACTATACACCCGGGGGGGAGATGATCACACCATATGACATTACTTCCTGGTCTCTTCCGTTACATATGGGCGTTAATAGCTGGGAGGTGAATAAACGCTTTCCTGAATTGGAGTCGGTCCTGGAGAAAATAGATGCCGGCTTTGATCTGCGTTCAGGATCTGATCAAAAATCCTTGGGACTTTTCCCTGTAGGCAATAATGAAAGCTTTAAAACAGCTTTCCGGGCCATGGAACTTGGACTGCCAGTGGAAAGATTGACCGAGGGCACAGAAATTGATGGCAGGAACATTGCCAAGGGCAGTTTTCTCATCACGGCGGATAAGAATGGTGATAACTGGAAAATACTGCTGGATGAACTTACTATCGAACCGATTTTTACTGGACAGAAACCTGAATCCACCAGGGTACTTTCCATGCCCCGTATTGGCCTTGTCGAGACCAATTTTCATGATATGGATGCCGGTTGGACAAGGTTTGTACTGGATACCTATCATATACCGTATACAGTGGTTAGGCCGGGGGACTTCAGCAAGACAGAATTCGCCACAGATTTTGATGCAGTGATCTTCCCAAGTGCCAGTAAGTCTATTTTAATGAGCGGAAAATATGGTAGCGAGGGTAATTATTATGTCACGAGCTATCCCCCTGAATCTACAAAAGGCATTGGCAAGGATGGGATGAATAAATTGATGGCCTTTGTTGATCAGGGTGGATTGATTATCAGCTGGGGAGGATCCACCAAGCTGTTTGAAGGAACTTTAACCATTTCCAGGGAGAAAGAAAAGGGGAAGGACGCAGAAGAGGACTCAGCCAAGGAAGAATTCCAGTTACCGTTCAGTGATGTATCTGATCAGATGAGAAAAGAAGGATTTTACTGTCCCGGATCGCTGGTGAAAGTCAATTTAAAAAAGGACCATCCCCTCACCCTTGGAATGCCCGGCAGCGTTGGCGTGTTTTACAGGGGACAGCCGGCTTTCAGGACAACTGTACCCAATTTTGACATGGACCGAAGGATCATTGGCATAACACCTGAGAAGAATATTCGCATCAGTGGTTACGTTGCTAAAGAAGAACTGTTGGGTAATAAGCCGCTCATGATATGGCTGAAGAAAGGAAAGGGACAATTCGTGCTGTTTGGATTCAACCCGAATTTCAGGGCATCCACTCACGCCACCTACAAACTTCTGTTTAATTCCATATTATTACCTGAGCAAACCAATTAATTATGGTCAGGCGTCATAAATTAAAGAAAGGAAATTATCAGTTTGTTTTTCTGGCCATCATCATTGTTATTCTACTGCTCCTCCTGATAATGATGATGGGATAAAACGGTATGCATCCTTAGCACCATTGTATGGTCATTCTTTATCTTTTCAAGGGTACTAAAACATCACCGCATATTTGCTACGCAAAAGATATAAGGGCTTCTGATTCAACACCTTTGAAAAGGGTAGAACCTTACATTGAAGATCACAGCATCAAATGAAAAAGGTTTGTTATTTACTCGGTTTTCTACCCTCATGCTGGCTTGCAGCATCTGCCCAACAAGATACTTTCGCCGATCGCTGGAAGTATGTAGGGATTGCGGTGGAAGAGACCGGGTATATGATCTGGGGAACCTCGCCTGTAATCGGGGATGATGGCAAGGTGCACCTTTTCGTTGCCCGTTGGCCTTGCGAACAGAAGGTTGATCCGGGCTGGCGTTCTCATAGCGAGATCGCCCATTATGTCGGCCAAAAACCGGAAGGCCCCTTCGAATTCTCGGATGTAGCCATCACGGGAACCGGTGAGGATACGTGGGACAGGTACGGGGCACATAACCCTGCCGTTCATAAGATCGGGAACAGTTACGTGTTGCTTTATATTGGCCATACCGATTACCATCAACCCCCACATCCTTCTAACCAGTGTATCGGGATGGCTGTTTCGGAGAGTCCCTACGGACCATGGAAAAGAGTTGGTAAAAACGGAAAAATTCTTGCTCCACCTGAAAACGAGAAATACTGGAACCACAAAGCCGGGAACGGGGTTAATAATCCGGCATTGCTTCAACACCCCGATGGAGGATTTTTCCTGTACTTCAAGTCGGAGGAGGCAAAAATGGGACTCGCTGTGGCCGAGCAGGTCGTAGGACCCTATGTACAGCTACCCTTCCCGGTTACAGCTAATGAACAGCGCATTGAGGATGGATATGCTTTTATGTATCAGGGCAAATTTGCTTTGCTTACAACAGACAACCACGGCATCATAGAGGCAGGAGGGGGACTCCTATGGATTTCCGATGACGGGATCCATTTCAGGGATTATATGCAGGGATTTAAAAGAATTAATGATTATACGAATGTTGACATGTCGAAGGTGGCGGTTCATTACGGACCTGAGAACAGGAGTTATGCAAAGTTTGAACGACCACAGGTGTTGATGATTGACAATAAGCCCTCATACCTTTACGTCCCATCGGGAACCAATATTTACGGAGGCGATTGCACCGTGAGCTATGTTTTAAAAATGAGATGATAATCAACCATATCCATAATAATATGATTTTTTCATTGACCGCTGAATGAAATCCTTTTTTTTGTTTTTTCATATACTTTTCCTGACAGGATTTTATTCGCTGTCCGGTCAGGTTGACCGGGTGAATCGTGATTCGTACAGGATCCATATTGCAAAGACCGATATGGAAATTGAGATTGATGGGATCCTGGACGAGCCAGTATGGTCACAGGCGGAGAAGGCGGCTGATTTTCACAGGATCTTGCCCATCGACACGGGATATGCCGATGCCCAGACCGAGGTAATGCTTACCTATGATGAGACCAATCTTTACCTTGGTATAATCTCTCACGATACATTGCCGGGTAAAAGGCCGGTGGAATCCCTGCGCAGGGATTTCAGTTTCTCAAGGAATGACAATTTCATCGCATTTATTGATACCTATAATGACCAGACCAACGGGTTTGCATTCGGGGTTTCTGCTGCCGGTGCCCAATGGGACGGAATGCAGGCCAACGGGGGATTTGTATCGCTTGAATGGGATTGCAAATGGAAGTCGGCAGTCATGAATTATCCAGGAAACTGGATCGCTGAATTCAGCATTCCGTTCCGCAGTATCCGGTACCGTGATGGTGACAAACACTGGGGAATTAATTTCAGCAGGATGGATCTGAAAAGTAATGAAAAATCAAGCTGGGCACCGGTTCCACGTCAGTTCCAGTCAGCCAATCTTGCCTACGCCGGTACCCTGGTCTGGGATCATCCATTACCTGGATCGGGGGTAAGGGTCTCAGTGATCCCCTATGTCTCGGGGAAAGTGACACAGGACAAAGAGACAGAAGGAGATCCAGATTTTGGGGGTGGAGCGGGACTGGATGCCAAATTTATTCTGTCCAGTTCAGTGAACCTTGATATTACACTTAATCCTGATTATTCGCAGGTGGAAGTGGACAGGCAGCAGACAAACCTTGACCGTTTTGAATTGTTTTTTCCTGAAAAAAGACAGTTTTTCCTGGAGAACAGCGACCTTTTCGCCAACCTGGGAACTGAAACCGTCAGGCCCTTTTTCTCCCGGCGCATCGGACTTAACAGTCCTGTTCTGGGCGGTGCCCGGCTGAGCGGAGTTATCGGAGACAATATGCGGATAGGGGTGATGAATATGCAAACCGGCATGCAGGATACAATACCTGCCAGTAATTACAGTGTAGCCGTCCTGCAGCAGAAGGTTTTCAGCCGTTCGAATATAAGTGTTTTCATGACCAATAAACAGGTGACCAGAAGCAGGGAGGATTCTGTATTTGCGGGATATAAATACAACAGGGTGGCAGGTGTGGAGTTCAACCTTGCCAGTGCCGATAACAGATGGACAGGGAAATCATTTTACCACCATTCATTTTATCCTGGTCCTGAGGATGACCGTTTCTCGGCATCTGCCGCCATTGAATACAACACCCAGCAATTCTCAACAGGCTTAAGCCATATCTATGTCGGAAGAGACTATCTGGCTGAAATGGGATTTATCAGAAGAACCGGATATCATCGGATGCAGCCCTCCATTTCTTACAAGTTTTACCCTGCTGCAAAACGAATTGCCAATCATGGTCCCGAACTGGCTATGGATACCTATTTTGATACGGATTTTTCCGTTACCGACCTTGAAATTGAGTTAAGCTATGCAATTGTCTGGTTGAACCGCAGCACCTTATCGGTTGATCTTGAAGATGGCTATTTGAAACTGCTGGAACCTTTTGATCCAACCAATACGGGAGGCAATACACTCCCTGCCGGCAGTGAATTCCGGTGGAAAGAGCTGTCACTGTCCTATACATCAGATACCCGCAGGCTTTTTAACTATATGTTTACAGCAAGATACGGAGGATTCTTCAACGGGACTCGATTCAGCCTGGACGCTGAAATCAATTACAGGGTGCAACCCTATGGCAGTCTGGCCATCGAAAGTTCCTATAACCGGATCATGCTTCCCGAACCATATACCAGTGCTGATTTTATACTATTTGGCCCAAGGATTGACCTTACCTTTACCGATAAACTGTTCCTCACAACTTTTGTCCAGTATAACAACCAGATAGACAACCTGAATGTCAATATGCGTTTCCAGTGGAGGTTTGCCCCGGTATCTGATCTTTTTATTGTTTACACAGAAAATGCATATCCCGTGAACCTCCAGACCAGGAACCGTGGATTGGTGCTTAAACTATCTTACTGGATTAACTGAACCGACTGCGAGGCCAGAAGACTGATCATCATAGGGTGAAATTTGAAAAAGGCTGTCCCGCATCAAACCGGGACAGCCTTTTGAACAAAACACAAATTAAACTGCCTGAAAGATCTGGCATTTAATCAGAGATTTTTTTTAAGTGTTTGATACATTTCATCGCTTGATTGTTTGCTTGTCAGCCTTCCTACCGTTTTTTTGGTATCGGCATCAACCAGCAGCACAAAACCTGTGGCCTGGGTCTCCTGATAGAGATCGGCAACACCCAGTTTGCTGGCCATCACTTCAGATTTTGCTTTGCTTTCAGCCGATGTAAAATCGAATTTAACCCATTGAACAGGCTCACCATCCAGCTTGGTCTGCAGGTCCATGACATTGGTTTTTAATGCTTTACAGGCTCCACAATAATCGGCATGGAAAGTAAGGGCAAGCAGTTTGGTCTTGACTGCTTTTACTGCCTCATCCCCGCATTGTGCATTTGCACTTTCTGTGGCAAAAGCAAAGAGTACAGCAGCGGCTAATAAATACATTGATTTTTTCATCGTATTATGATTTTGTTGAATAATAATTACTGGCGATATACCGGGGAACGGATATCGCAATTGTCACCCCGATGACAGCAACCGCCTTTTAACATTTGTTAAACAATTTGCCATACTGCATGAGATTAATCTTTGATTTTTCGTATGTTCTGCCTTATTTTTGCAATAAAAATCCAGTCCAGTGACAGGACCTTTTATCATCACCAGAATGTATACACGCATGGGCCGCTGTCTCTATTCCTGCCTGATCTCCTGATTACCGTGGAGCGGCCTGAATCCCTGCTCCCGGCCCTTTGATACTTTTTATGCTATTCTCTGAACCGTTCACCAATCATTCATGAAAGCCTGCATTTTTGACATAAAACGATTTGCCGTCCACGACGGTCCAGGCATCCGCACTACGGTGTTTTTTAAGGGTTGTCCGCTAAATTGCTCGTGGTGCCATAATCCTGAGGGGATATCGCCTGATATTGAGCATTATACTGTGCAAAATACATTCGACGGAGTCAGCCTGGTGAAGGAACTTATAATCGGCCGCTGGATAACACTGGATGAGCTTATGGTGGAACTCGAAAAGGACAGGATCTTTATGGAGGAATCAGGTGGAGGGGTAACCTTCTCAGGTGGTGAGCCCCTGATGCAACATGAAGCGGTATTTGCCCTTTTACAAAATTGCAGGGAGCGAAAGATACATACAGCATTGGATACAAGTGGATTTGCATCCGAAAGGATCCTTCGAAAAGCCACAGAGCTGGCCGATCTTATCCTGTATGATCTGAAATCACTGGATGATAAGATACACAAGAAGCATACCGGTCTGTCCAATAAAAAGATCCTGGAGAATCTGGAGATTGCCCTGAAAGGAAAAGCCAGGGTAGTGCTCAGGATCCCTCTGGTATCAGGATTCAATAACAGACCTGTGGATCATCAGCAGCTGATAGCCTACCTGGAAAGCCTGGATAACCTGGATCAGGTTGACATATTGCCTTATCATCCATTTGGCACCCAGAAATATAAAAGATTTCATAAAAAAAACAGGCAAAACGGGTTTGGGATTCCCCCTGGGGAGAAAGTTATTGCACTGAAAGAGGGACTGATTGATGCCGGTTTTGAAGTTAATATCGGAGGTTGATATGAATAAAAGAATAAAAAAATTACTTGATCAAAGCCTGAATGCCGATAACCGGTTGTCCGCCGAACGCGGATTGCTGGTAACCCGCTTCTATCAGGATGAAAGTATCCAGCATCTTTCAAGACCGGTGCAGCGGGGGCGTTGTTTTAAATATATCCTTGCACACAAGGAGATCTGCATCAATGAAGGGGAGCTGATCGTAGGTGAACGGGGACCAGCACCCAAGTCAACACCTACTTACCCTGAGATCTGTATCCATACACTGAAGGACCTTGATATCCTGGATGCAAGAGAAAAAGTATCTTTCAGCGTGGATGCTCAAACCAGGAAATCCTTTGAGGAAGATATCATACCCTTCTGGACAGGGAACAGCAACCGTGACAGGATCATGGCCAAGTTGCCTTCACAATGGCATAATGCCTATCGTGCCGGGATTTTTACAGAATTCCAGGAACAGCGTGCCCCGGGACATACTGTCCTCGGTGATAAGATATACCACAAAGGAATGCAGGATATCATCAATGATATCGAGGTGGCTTTAGCGGCTCTCGATTTCCTGAACGACCCTGCAGCCATCCGCAAACAGGAGGAATTAACAGCCATGGAAATTACGGCCCGCGCCCTGATTTCATTTGCCGAACGACATGCTGCAGCACTGGAAAGCATGGCGGGGAAGGAGAAAAGCAGGGATAGGAAGGCTGAACTGCTGGAGATGGCAGGGATATGCAGGAAGGTACCTGCAAATAAACCGGATACATTCCATGAGGCCCTTCAATATTACTGGTTCGTGCACCTTGGTGTGATCACGGAACTGAATCCCTGGGATTCCTTCAATCCCGGAAGGCTGGACCAGCATCTTTATCCCTTTTACCAGCGTGGACTCGAAGATGGTAGCCTGAATCAGGAATCTGCCAGGGAATTACTCCAGTCCTTCTGGGTGAAATTCAATAATCACCCCTCTCCTCCAAAAGTGGGTGTAACAGCTGAAGAAAGCAATACCTACACGGATTTCAGCCTGATCAATTTAGGTGGACTGGACGCCGAAGGGAACGATGCCGTGAATGAGCTTACTTACCTGCTGCTTGAAGTGATCAAGGAAATGCGGATACTCCAGCCCGGTAGCATGGTCCAGATAAGCAGGAAGAATCCCGACGATTTTGTGAAGAAAGCACTGGATATCATTAAAACAGGTTTCGGCCAGCCTTCCTGTTTCAATACGGATGCCATCATACAGGAAATGTCCAGGCAGGGAAAATCCCTGCAGGACGCGCGAAGGGGAGGGGCGAGCGGATGCGTGGAAACGGGCGCTTTCGGGGTGGAGTGCTATATCCTCACCGGGTATTTCAACCTGCCGAAAGTTCTGGAAATAACCCTTAACAATGGGACGGATCCACGTACAGGCAAAAAGATTGGCCTCGAAACCGGTGATCCGGTGACATTCAAGAATTTTAATGAGTTCATGAGGGCTTTTGACAAGCAGCTCAGACATTTCATTGATATAAAAGTCACGGGCAGCAACATCATTGAGGAGGTTTTTGCCAGTGAATTGCCCGTACCTTTCCTGTCACTCTTGATCGATGATTGCATTGCCAATGGCCAGGATTATAATGCCGGCGGGGCAAGGTACAATACCAACTATATACAGGGCGTAGGGACAGGAAGCGTAACTGACAGCCTGGCGGCGATAAAATATCATGTCTTCGAGGAGAAAACCCTGACAATGGATGAATTGCTGAATATACTGGGGGATGATTTCAGGGGACATGAGTCCTTCCGCTACGATCTGCTTAATGAAACCCCGAAATTCGGCAATGATGATGATTATGCCGATGACATTTTAAGAGAGGTTTTTGAATATTACTTCGGTGCTGTTGACGGTCGCATAAGTCCCAGGGGTGCCACCTACCGCATCAATCTCTTACCGACCACGAGCCATATCTATTTCGGTAAAATGACCGGTGCCCTGCCCGATGGCAGGAAATCCGGAGAACCTTTATCCGAAGGGATATCCCCGGTCCAAGGGGCAGACCGTTTTGGTCCCACTGCCGTCCTGAAATCGGCTGCTAAAATAGATCACCTGCGTACCGGCGGTACATTGCTGAACCAGAAATTTACCCCTTCATTCCTTGATTCAGAGGAGGGAATCGATAAGGTGACCCGGCTGATCAGAAGTTATTTCAAGATGAACGGGCATCATATTCAATTCAATGTCGTTACAGCTGAAACGCTGCGCAAGGCACAGCAGGAACCCGAGAAGTACCGGGACCTGATCGTACGCGTGGCCGGGTATAGCGATTACTTCAATGATCTGGGCAGGGACCTGCAGGACGAAATAATCAGGCGGACCGAGCATGAAGCTTACTGATCCTGGGATACATGACACCTGACCACAAACATTCTCCCAGGACATATATTCTTTCACTCGGGCTGGGATAATATCAGGTAATGAGTATATTTATGGCTTCATGAACAGGTTGTGCATTCATAGTATTACAAACAAGCCCTGGAATCTCGATACCCTGATAGAAAAATATAACGGTTACAATGTCCCGGCCCTGACCATCTGGGAGGATGCCATTGAGGGACTTGGTGCCAAAAGGGCAAGGGACACATTAGCCAGAAGCGGACTGGAAATTGTTTCCTATTGCAGGGCTGGTTTTTTCCCAGACCGGGTTGCTGCGAAAAGGGCGGAAAACATCGATCGTAATAAACGGATGATTGAGGAAGCCTCAATCCTAGGTGCTCCGGTGCTTGTGCTTGTCTGCGGGGCAGACCCGGGCCAGTCTCTGGAGCATTCAAGGGACCAGATCAGGTCAGGCATTGAAACCGTTATGCCTTTTGCAGCTGATCATAGTATAAAACTGGCCATTGAACCACTGCACCCGATGTACGCAGATACACGGTCTGCGATAAATACCCTTGCTGCCGCAAATGATATGGCAGAATATTTTGATTCTGAATGGGTGGGCGTGGCCATTGATGTCTATCATGTATGGTGGGATCCGGAACTGAAAGACCAGATACAGCGATGCGGGAGGAACAAAAATATACTTGCTTTTCATATATGTGACTGGAAAGTACCCACGGAAGATCTTCTGCTGGACAGGGAAATAATGGGCCTGGGTTGTATCCCGGTTACTGAGATCAGCAGGTGGGTGGATGAAGCAGGATTTGACGGATTCCGGGAAGTGGAGATTTTTTCAAATCGTTACTGGAAGCAGGACCAGGATTCATTTCTCAGGAACATTATCACAGCCTATCAGGAAACTTTTGACAAATCTTAGGATGATATGAAGGAATACCGGATAGGCATCATTATGAACGGTGTTACCGGCAGGATGGGTACCAACCAGCATCTCATGAGGTCAATTGTTGAGATCATCAGGCAGGGAGGTGTAAAATTGAGTGAGGAAGAAACCATCATTCCTGATCCGGTGCTGGTGGGCAGGAATGAAGCCAAACTTGAAAAGCTGGCTGAGATGAGTGGGATATCCAGCTATACCACCAATCTGGAGGACACATTTTCAGACAAGCACAATAAAATATACTTTGATGCTCAGACTACCGGCCGCAGGTATGATGCGGTTAAAAAAGCCATTACCGCCGGCATGCATATCTATTGTGAAAAACCAGCCGCAATCAGTTCGGGACAGGCCCTGGAATTATATCAACTGTGCCTCCGGCATGATATTAAAAGCGGGGTTGTACAGGACAAACTCTGGCTCCCCGGGATAATCAAGCTCAAAAGGCTGATTGAGGATCATTTTTTCGGCAGGATTTTATCTGTAAGGGGTGAATTCGGATATTGGGTATTCGAGGGCCACCGTATACCTTCCCAAAGACCCTCCTGGAACTACAGGAAGGAGGATGATGGTGGCATTATTGTGGACATGCTGTGCCACTGGAGATACCTGCTGGATAATCTGTTCGGAAAAGTCAGATCAGTCTCCTGCCTGGGAGCCACCCATATCAAAGAAAGGGTGGATGAGCACGGACAAACCTATCAATGCACAGCAGAGGATGCGGCTTACAGCACTTTCATGCTGGATGGCGGAATCATTGTTCAATTCAATTCATCCTGGACCACAAGGGTTCGCCGGGATGATCTGCTGACCCTTCATGTTGATGGCACCGAAGGTTCAGCCGTAGCCGGTTTACGCAAGTGCTTTGTCCAGTCTTATGATAACACCCCGAGGCCTGTCTGGAATCCTGATGTTGAACAACCTATCCGGTTTCTCGATAACTGGACAGAGGTTGCAGCCGGTGAAGAACATGATAATGCCTTTAAAATTCAATGGGAACTTTTCCTGAAACATGTCATGCAGGATGATCCTTTTCCCTGGAACCTGATGGAAGGGGCCAAGGGTATACAGCTTGCCGAAAAAGGATTGGAAAGCTGGGAGAAGAGAAGATGGATTGACATTCCCGATCTTGATTATATTGAATGAAACCAGCATGAAAAAAGTAGCATTAATTACCGGTGGAAGTAGGGGCATTGGCCTTGGCATCGCCAGGGAACTGGTCCTCAAGGGTTTCTGTCTGGCCATCAACGGTATCCGTGAACCCGCTCAGGTTGAGGAGGTACTGGCTGAATTGGGAAGGCATGGCCCGGAAGTGAACTATTACCCAGGCCATATCGGGCATGCTGAAGATCGTCAGCAAATCGTGGACAGGGTCCTGGAAGAGATGGGGAGGATTGACATCCTGGTGAACAATGCCGGCATCGCACCCAAAGAAAGAAAGGATATCCTGGAAACCACTGAGGAAAGTTTCGACCATGTCATCGGTGTCAATCTGAGGGGTACTTTTTTCCTCACCCAATTGGTAGCCAACCAGATGGTCAGACAAAAAAATGAAAATGCCGGAATTTTCACTTGCATCATCAATGTTTCATCCATCTCTGCCACCATAGTCTCTGTGAACAGGGGAGAATACTGCATCTCCAAAGCTGGAACAGCCATGGTAACAGCACTGTTTGCCGCAAGGCTGGGTGAGTTTGATATCCCAGTGTATGAGATCCGGCCGGGGATCATAAGGACGGATATGACTGCAGGGGTAAAGGAAAAGTATGATAAACTGCTGGAGAATGATCTTTGTGTCCAGGCCCGCTGGGGCGAACCGGATGATGTCGGTAAAGTGGTAGCCTCACTGGCAGAGGGTAATTTTCCTTACTCAACGGGACAGGTCATTATGGTTGATGGCGGTTTAAGCTTGCCCAGATTATAATAGTTACACAGATTATAATGCTACCATGAAAAAATCCCAACGTAAAACCATCTACTGGCGAATTTGCATATTAACTGCTTTTCTGCTTGCGGTACTGGGTTTGTCCCCTGTGATTATCCCACCTGGTGTTTTCCAACCCAGATTCATGGGAATGCCATACTCACTTTGGTCAGGCATCCTGGTTACGCTTTGCCTTGTCATAATGACTTTCATCGGGTCAAGGGTCCATCCTGGCAGCAATCACAAAAATAAAGACCTATGATTAAGTGGTTAATAGTTCTCGGAGTCATTTATATCTCCGCACTGGGTTTCCTGGCTATCCGGACAAAAAGAAGGACCAGGGGTACGAAGGATTTTATATTTGCCGGCTCGAACATTGGCCTGGTGATCGGTTTTATGTCCTTTGCAGCTACCCTTTTCAGTACGTTTACACTGATGGGCATGCCCGACTTTTTCAGGATACACGGCGTTGGAGCCTGGATATTCCTCGCGTTTTCTGATGGCGTAATGGTATTTTTCATTTTGTTTTTCGGTTACCATCTGCGGAAAAAAGTGGCTGCCAGGGGATTTCACGGGATCTCCCAGGTACTGCAGGATAGCTACCGGAACAAGTGGGCTGGCTATGTCTATTTTATTTGCATTTTTCTCTTCCTCATTCCCTATACAGCAATCCAGATCAGGGGAATAGCGATCTTCCTTCATGCTGCTTTCCCGGGATTTTTCCCCATCTGGGTGTGGGCCCTGGGCATGATAGTGCTGATGCTTTTGTACAGTGAGACCGGTGGACTGAAGGCGATAATGTTTGCCGATGTTTTGCAGGGGACCATATTGCTGATCATCGTATGGGTAATCGCCTGGAGTTGTATTGAGTCCTTCGGGAGTATGAAAGAAATGTTCACAGAGGTGGAAAGAATCGATGCCAGATTGTTATCTGTGCCTGGACCCAATGGATTGTTCAGCTTTCAGTTTCTGCTGGCATCCATGCTGGTCATTGTGCTTATCCCTGTAACCCAGCCCCAGCTTACTACCAGGCTTGTCATCATGCAGGACCTCAGGACCACTCACCGGCTGGCCATTGCCGTTGGTTGTTTTGCCATGCTGATCATCCTGCCTACGGCTTTCATAGGTTTTTATGGTGCCGTTCGCTATCCTGAAGCCAGTACGGCAGATTTCCTTGCGGGAGTATTATTGTTCGATCAGCCTGGGTTCATTGCGGCAGCGGCCATTATAGGGCTTATTGCTGCAGCTTTGTCCACCAGTGATTCACAGATATTTGCAATGGGATCGGAGTTACGGTCTCTGATTGCCGTCAGGGATAAAACACTGACCAAAACACGGGTGGGCATTATCTTCTTTGCCCTGGCCGCCCTGGTTTTTTCACTCATTGCCAGTGACAGGCTTGTAATGCTTGCCAGGGTTAGTTTTGCAGGCACTGCCCTTGCCGCCCCCATGATCCTGGCGGCCATACTCCAAGAACGGCCGCCTT
>LJUP01000184.1 GCA_001303955.1 Bacteroides sp. SM23_62
TGATCCGTTATAACCGGTCGGAAGATGAGAAATTCGTCAGCTTCGATGATGATATCAAGCGGTACAAGCTTCCGAAATACAAGAAGACCAACCAGAATACCTGCGTAAACCTGAATCCCATCGTAACGAAGGGACAGAAGGTGAAAGCGGGACAGATCCTCACGCAGGGTTATGCCAGTGAGAACGGGGAGCTGGCACTCGGAAGGAACCTGAAAGTGGCTTTCATGCCCTGGAAAGGTTACAATTTCGAGGATGCCATCGTCATCTCCGAGAGTGTGGTCCGCGATGATGTCTTCACCTCCATACATATTGATGAATACCTGCTGGAGGTGCGTGATACCAAGCGGGGATTGGAAGAGCTGACCTCAGACATACCGAATGTCAGTGAAGAGGCTACCAGGAACCTGGACGAGAACGGGCTGATCAGGATAGGGGCTCACGTGGAGCCCGGTGATATACTGATCGGTAAGATTACCCCCAAAGGGGAATCTGATCCTTCTCCGGAAGAAAAATTGCTGCGCGCCATTTTCGGTGATAAGGCCGGTGATGTGAAAGATGCTTCCCTGAAAGCACCCCCTTCCCTGGAAGGTGTAGTGATAGACAAGAAGCTCTTTTCAAGGTCCATGAAAGACCGGAAATTCAAGCAGGCTTCCAAGCCCATCCTGGACAAGATCGAGGAAGAATTCCTCAAGAAGATCGAGGACCTGCAGGGCAGGTTGATCGACAAGCTCTTTGTCCTCGTGAACGGGAAGACCTCACAGGGCGTGAAGGACTACCTGAACGCGGATGTGGTCCCAAAAGGTACCAAGTTCACCCAGAAGCTTCTCCAGGAAATCAATTACCTGGATGTGAACCCTAATAAATGGACCACCGACAAGAAGAAGAACGATACCATCCGTACCCTCCTTCATAATTATACCATCAAGTACAAAGAGATCGAGGGCTTCTATAAGCGGAAGAAATACAACGTTACCATTGGTGACGAGCTGCCCACCGGGATCATCCAGATGGCAAAGGTTTACATTGCCATGAAGCGGAAAGTGAAGGTGGGCGATAAAATGGCCGGAAGACACGGAAACAAGGGTATTGTGGCAAAGATCGTCAGGCAGGAAGACATGCCGTTCCTGGAAGACGGGACACCGGTCGACATCGTGCTGAATCCGCTGGGTGTGCCTTCCAGGATGAACCTCGGACAGATCTATGAGACTGTACTCGGCTGGGCCGGGCAAAAACTGGGGATAAAATTTGCCACCCCGATCTTCGATGGTGCCAGCATAGAGCAGATCAGTGAGTATGCTGATAAGGCCGGAGTTCCCCGGTACGGAAAGACCTATCTCTATGATGGCGGTACCGGCGAGAAATTCAACCAGCCGACTACCGTTGGGGTGATCTATATGCTGAAACTCGGCCATATGGTGGATGACAAGATGCATGCCCGTTCCATCGGACCATATTCACTGATCACACAGCAACCCCTCGGCGGGAAGGCCCAGTTCGGGGGACAACGCTTCGGTGAGATGGAAGTGTGGGCGCTGGAAGCATTTGGTGCTGCCAATATCCTGCAGGAACTGCTGACCGTGAAATCAGACGATGTCATAGGTCGTGCCAAGGCATACGAGGCCATCGTCAAGGGGGAGACCATGCCCATGCCCGGCATACCCGAATCACTGAATGTTTTATTGCACGAGTTAAGAGGACTCGGCTTAAGTGTTAATCTGTTATAAAAATAATCAATCATATGTCCCTGAAAAGAGATTCAAAGGTTAAGATCGATTTCACAAAAGTTACCATCGGTCTGGCATCTCCTGAGGAGATCCTGGAAAAGTCCAGTGGCGAGGTACTGAAGCCCGAAACCATCAATTACCGGACCTACAAACCCGAAAGAGACGGATTGTTCTGTGAAAGGATTTTTGGTCCCGTCAAGGATTACGAATGCCATTGCGGGAAATACAAACGGATCCGTTACAAGGGGATCGTTTGTGACAGGTGCGGTGTTGAAGTCACCGAGAAGAAGGTCCGCCGCGAACGCATGGGCCATATTTCGCTGGTGGTGCCGGTGGCCCATATCTGGTATTTCAAGTCCCTTCCCAATAAGATCGGTTACCTGCTTGGCCTGCCAACAAAAAAGCTGGATTCAATCATCTACTACGAGCGTTATGTAGTGATCAATCCCGGTGTCAAACAGGCGGACGGGGTCAATTACCTGGATTTCCTGACAGAGGAAGAATACCTGGATATCCTGGATTCTCTTCCCAAGGAGAACCAGTTCCTGGATGATGACCATCCGGACAAGTTCATTGCCGATATGGGGGCCGAGGCATTGTATGAACTCCTGGAGAGGATTGACCTGGATGAACTGTCCTATTCACTGAGGCATAAGGCCGGCACCGAAACTTCCCAGCAACGCAAGAACGAGGCGCTGAAAAGGTTGCAGGTGGTCGAGGCCTTCAGGGCTTCCAAGGGTGTCAACAAGCCCGCCTGGATGATCGTCAAGGTGGTCCCGGTGATCCCTCCGGAACTGAGGCCCCTGGTGCCGCTTGACGGGGGAAGGTTTGCCACTTCGGACCTGAATGACCTTTACCGGCGCGTGATCATACGGAACAACCGCCTTAAAAGGCTGATCGAGATCAAGGCACCGGAAGTCATCCTCCGGAACGAAAAGAGAATGCTGCAGGAAGCCGTGGATTCCCTTTTTGATAATTCAAGGAAGGCCAATGCCGTGAAGACCGAAGCCAACAGGCCGCTGAAATCACTCAGTGACAGCCTGAAAGGGAAACAGGGAAGATTCCGCCAGAACCTCCTGGGGAAACGGGTCGATTATTCAGCCCGGTCTGTGATCGTGGTCGGACCCGAACTGAAACTGCATGAATGCGGACTGCCAAAGGATATGGCGGCTGAATTGTACAAGCCGTTTATCATCAGGAAACTGATTGAGCGGGGGATCGTGAAAACCGTCAAATCAGCCAAGAAGATCGTCGACCGTAAAGACCCCGTGGTCTGGGATATCCTGGAAAACGTACTGAAAGGGCACCCGGTGCTGCTGAACCGTGCACCGACGCTCCACAGACTGGGTATACAGGCATTCCAGCCCAAGCTGATCGAGGGGAAAGCCATCCAGTTGCACCCGCTTGTCTGCACGGCATTCAATGCTGACTTTGATGGGGACCAGATGGCTGTGCACCTGCCGCTTGGCAATGCCGCCATCCTGGAAGCCCAGATGCTGATGCTGGCCTCCCATAATATCCTGAATCCGGCCAATGGCGCACCGATCTCCGTACCCTCGCAGGACATGGTACTCGGACTGTATTATATTACCAAGGCCAGGCAAGGGACCGAGGAAAACCCGGTGAAGGGGGAAGGCCTGGTATTCTATTCGCCAGAGGAAGTGAATATTGCCTTCAATGAAGGGGTGGTTGACCTGCATGCCATCATCAAGGTCCGCCTGCGTAAAAACGGCCTTGCTGATGAAAAGGAAGAGCTGGTCGAGACCACTGTCGGAAGGGTGATCTTCAACCAGTATATCCCCGAGAACGTTGGATTCATCAACGAACTGCTGACCAAGAAATCCCTCAGGGATATCATCGGTGAAGTACTGAAAAAGACAGGTACGGCCGCCACGGCACAGTTCCTGGACGACATCAAGGCACTCGGATACGAAATGGCTTTCAAAGGCGGATTGTCCTTTAACCTGGATGATGTAATCGTGCCAAACCAAAAGACCGAATTCGTGGACGAGGGTTATGAGCAGGTTGATGAGGTTGTGAACAATTACAATATGGGATTCATAACCAATAATGAAAGATATAACCAGATCATCGACATCTGGACGCATACCAATGCCAAGTTGACCCAGTCCCTTTTGAAACAGCTGAGCGCTGACAATCAGGGATTCAATCCCGTTTACATGATGCTGGACTCCGGTGCCCGGGGATCAAAAGAACAGATCCGCCAGCTTTCCGGGATGAGGGGACTGATGGCAAAACCCCAGAAATCTGGGGCTACCGGTTCCGAGATTATCGAGAACCCTATCCTTTCCAACTTTAAAGAGGGACTATCGGTCCTGGAGTACTTTATCTCCACGCACGGTGCCCGTAAGGGTCTGGCCGATACGGCCCTGAAAACAGCCGATGCCGGTTACCTTACCAGGCGCCTGGTGGACGTTTCCCAGGATGTGATCGTTTCGGAGTTCGACTGCGGCACGCTCAGGGGGATCCTGGCCACTGCCATTAAGAACAATGAAGAGGTGGTGGAGTCCCTTTATGAAAGGATACTCGGCCGGACCACCGTACATGATGTCTATCATCCCATGACAGGTGATCTGGTCATCGATGCCGGAGAGGAGATCACGGAAGAAATCGCCAGGCATATAGATGACTCACCGCTGGAACAGGTGGAGATCAGGTCGGTGCTGACCTGTGAAGCCAAAAAAGGAGTATGTGCCAAGTGTTATGGCAGGAACCTGGCCACAGGGAAAATGGTCCAGAACGGAGAAGCCGTTGGTGTGATCGCGGCACAATCCATTGGGGAACCGGGAACACAGCTTACACTGAGGACCTTCCACGTGGGTGGAACCGCTTCCAATATTACCTCTGAGTCAAATGTCATTTCGAAATATGATGGGATCGTGGAGATCGATGACCTGAGACATGTTGAAAAGGTTCAGGAGGATGGTACAAAGCTGGATATTGTCATCGGCCGGCTGGCAGAAATGAGGATCATCGACAAAAATACCAGAATACCCCTGACCACCCACTCCATTATCTATGGGTCAAAACTGTATGTAAAGGAAGGGGCAGAAGTGAAGCGGGGAGACCTGATCTGTGAGTGGGATCCCTATAACGCGGTCATTATTTCTGAAAGTGACGGTAAAATTGCATTTGAGGCTGTGCTGGAAGGAGTTACCTACCGTGAGGAATCAGATGAGCAGACCGGGTACCGTGAAAAGGTGATCATCGAAACACGGGACAAAACCAAAAACCCGGGCATCAAGATCATGTCTGACAAGAAAGATGTGCTAAAATCCTATAACCTGCCTGTAGGGGCCCATATTATGGTGAATGAAGGAGATCATGTATTGACCGGAGATATCCTGGTAAAGATCCCGCGTGCGGTTGGAAAATCAGGAGATATCACGGGTGGCCTGCCCAGGGTCACCGAGCTTTTTGAGGCCAGGAATCCTTCGAACCCGGCTGTCGTTTCTGAAATTGACGGGGAAGTGTCTTTTGGGAAGATCAAGCGGGGTAACCGGGAGATCATCATCAAGTCCAAGGCCGGGGAATTGAAAAAGTACCTTGTACCCCTGTCCAAGCAGATCCTGGTCCAGGAAAATGATTACGTCAAGGCCGGCACCCCGCTGTCGGATGGTGCCATTACGCCGGCTGACATCCTGGCCATCAAGGGACCGACCAAGGTACAGGAGTATATTGTCAACGAGGTACAGGAAGTCTACAGGATGCAGGGTGTTAAGATCAATGACAAACACTTCGAGGTCATTGTCCGTCAGATGATGCGCAAGGTCGATATTGAAGATCCGGGAGATACCAAGTTCCTGGAGAAGCAGGTTGTCGATAAGTGGGAGTTCATGGACGAGAATGACTGGATCTTCGGCAAGAAGGTAGTGATTGATCCGGGTGATTCAGAGACCCTGAAGGCCGGACAGATCATTACCGCACGGAAGCTGAGGGACGATAATTCCCTGTTGAAGCGAAAAGACAAGAAACAGATTGAAGCCAGGGATGCGGTTCCTGCCACTTCCAACCAGATCCTGCAGGGGATCACCAAGGCAGCCCTGCAGACCCAGAGCTTTATCTCTGCCGCATCCTTCCAGGAAACAACCAAGGTCCTGAATGAAGCCGCCATCTTCGGCAAGGTAGACAGCCTTGAAGGCCTGAAGGAAAATGTAATTGTGGGTCACCTGATACCTGCCGGTACCGGCGTCAGGGATTACCAGAGGCTGGTAGTGGGTTCACGTGAAGAATACGAGGCGCTGGTAGCCGGACAACAGCATAGCGAGAGTTCCGAGGTAATCGAGGAAGACCAAACCATCTAGATACCAATGCCATGGAAGACGATAAGAAGCAACAACAGCCAAATCAGATCAATATCGAGCTGAAGGAGGACGTGGCTCAGGGAGTGTATTCCAACCTGGCTGTGATCACCCACTCCAGCTCCGAATTCGTGGTTGATTTTATAAGGGTGATGCCGGGCATTCCCAAGGCGGATGTGAAAAGCCGGATCATCCTGACACCTGAGCATGCCAAAAGGTTAATGCTTGCCCTGAAGGATAATATTGCCAAGTATGAGAGCATGCACGGCGCTATTAAAAAAGTGGAAGGCGCGGGCACACTGCCGATTCCGATGAATTTCGGGGGACCAACCGCCCAGGCATAAATATTTGTATAACAGCTACATGAAGGGTCCCGGCCACAGGCAGGGACCCTTTATTTTTGATTGATTTTTGATAAGTCAAATATGTGGCGGGTAATCGGAAAACTTTTATATTTGTCAGATTAATAAATTCATACTCATGAAATTGCTTGTCTGTATCAGTAATGTTCCCGATACAACTACAAAGGTACGGTTTGTCAATAACAACACCGCCTTTGATACCAGCGGGGTGCAATGGATCATCAATCCCTGGGATGAGCTGGCACTCACAAGGGCCATGGAACTCAGGGAGGACCCATCGAGCGGGATCGAGAAAGTTACCGTGATCACGGTCGGACCGGCGGGGGCTGAGCCTACCCTCAGAAAAGCACTCGCCATCGGGGCAGACGATGCCATCCGGGTGGATGCCGAAAGCAGTGATGCCTTCCTGGTGGCTTCCCAGATAGCCGAAGTGGTAAAAAAGAATGATTACGATATTATTTTGAATGGTATCGAATCGAGTGATTACAATGGCTCTGCAGTGGGTGGCATGCTGGCGGAACTGCTTGACAGGCCATCCGTTTCTGCTGTTTCATCCCTCCGTATTGAAAACGGGGAGTTGATGATCAACCGTGAAATTGACGGCGGGAAAGAACAGGTGAGTGTCCCGGTCCCATTGGTGGCCATTGTACAGAAGGGGATTGCCAAGGAACCCAGGATCCCTGCCATGCGGGGGATCATGATGGCCCGTAAAAAGCCCCTTCAGGTTGTGCCTGCAGCAGCCATTGAACCGCTCACGGAGTTCCTGGATTTCACATTGCCCACTCCAAAGGAACCATGCAAAATGGTTAATGCTGATAATGTGAAGGAACTGGTACAGCTTCTCCAGAACGAAGCAAAAGTCATTTAATAAACCGAAAATCATCATTCAAGATATGTCCGTATTGGTTTACACAGAAAACTGGGATGGTAAATTCAAGAAGCTGTCCTTCGAACTGGTTTCCTATGCCTCAAAGGTTGCCTCCATGCTGGGTACCTCAGTGACAGCCATATCCATCGGGAAGGTGGAAGACGCGGAGCTTGCAAAGTTAGGCAATTATGGAGCCTCTTTGGTTTTATCGGCAGATGATGGGAAGGCAGGTGGACTGGACAATCAGCTCTATACCTCCATCATCGCTGCAGCGGCTGAAAAAAGGGGCGCCAGGGCCATCATCCTGTCCCATAACAACACCGGTAAAGCGCTGGCACCGAGATTGTCGGTGAAACTGAAAGCGGGACTTGCCCCCGGTGTTACAGCCCTTCCGGAATCGGCAGATCCTTTCATTGTAACCAAAAAGGTTTTCAGTGGAAAGGCATTCGGCAGGGTCAAGATCAACAGTGAAAAGGTGATCCTTACCCTGGCACAGAATTCCTTCGAGCTGATAGAAACAGGGGGAACCGCCAGTGTTGAATCTTTCGATGCGGGACTGGCAGACATTGCCGTGCAGACCAGCATCAAGGATGTTCAGAAACAGACTGGTAAGATCCTGCTGACAGATGCCGAAACCGTAGTTTCCGGAGGGAGGGGCATGAAATCGGGTGATCACTGGCAGCCACTTGAAGAACTTGCTGATCTGCTCGGTGCCGCACTCGCCTGCTCCAGGCCGGTATCAGATGAAGGATGGCGTCCACATGACGAACACACAGGCCAGACGGGGAAAATAATTGCCCCCAACCTGTATCTTGCTTTCGGTATCTCCGGGGCCATCCAGCATCTTGCAGGGGTAAGCTCCTCGAAGGTTATTGTTGCGGTGAATACGGATAAGGATGCACCCATTTTTGAAGCCGCAGACTATGGGATCATAGGAGATGCAGCCAGGGTATTGCCGGAACTGATCAAGGAGATCAAAACTGCCAAAGCCCAATAATCCCTGATATGGTAAAACAGCTTGTTTTTATCATTGCCCTGGTGCTCACCCTCGCCGTATTTGCGTGGACCACCCGAAGGTTTATCGGGTTCTTCAAAATCACCAGACCGGCTTTTAAAGTAAGGCAGATCGGCCGGCGGACCGCAATCATGCTAATCGTTGCCTTCGGACAGGCCAAGATCTTCCGGCGGCCTGTTGTGGGACTTCTCCATGCCCTGGTATTCTGGGGATTCTGTGTGATCCTGATCGGCAGTATAGAAATGGTGATTGATGGTGTTTCTGGGACTGAAAAGGCACTCCGGTTCCTGGGCATAGTCCATGATATCATCATGGCATCGGGCGATGTTTTTGCCCTGATCATCGCCCTTGCAATCATCGTTTTCATGGCCCGGAGGCTACTGCTGAATGTTAAGCGGTTCAGCGGCATAGAGATGAAGCATGTATCCCATGTGGATGCCAATATCGCCCTGACCATGATCCTGCTGCTGATGATCTCCCTGCTGGGCATGAACACCTTTTATATCCGGTCGGCCACTGGAGCAGGCTTGCATCTGGAAGGTTTTTATCCGGTCGGCAATATACTGGCCTCCTGGTTCAGCACCTCTACCCACACGGATCTTGTCCTTCATGAGGCCAGCTGGTGGACCCATATCCTGCTGATCTTTGTATTTGCCAATTACCTGCCCTATTCAAAGCATTTCCACGTGTTCATGTCCGTGCCCAATGTTTTTCTCAGCCGGCTCGAGCCGCTTGGAAAGCTGGATACCATGGAGAATATTACCAGGGAAGTAAAGATCATGATGGACCCTGACCAGGCCTTTGCAGCGCCTGCTGAAGGAGAAGAAGAGACAGCGCCTGAACGGTTCGGGATACTGGATATTGAAGATGTCAGCTGGAAGAGTTACCTGGATTCACTGGCATGTACGGAATGCGGACGCTGTACTTCTGTCTGCCCGGCAAACATTACCGGGAAAAAACTTTCCCCGAGAAAAGTCATCATGGACATCCGGGCAAGGATGAAGGAGAAAGGTCCCGGGCTGGTAAAACAGGGCCGGGAATTTACAGATGGCAGATCCCTGGTCAGGGACCTGATATCGGAGGAGGAACTCTGGGCCTGCACCCTGTGTAATGCCTGCGCCCAGGAATGCCCGATCAACATCAACCACCCGTCCCTCATTGTGAATATGAGGCGCTACCTGGTCTTGGAGGAGTCTGCTGCCCCGGGTGAATTGAATTCCATTTTTTCAAATATTGAAAACAATGGCGCGCCCTGGCAGTTCTCAATGGAAGACCGGATGCTATGGGCAGAAGATATCACCATGAACGATATACAAGGTTAATATGGAAGCAAACCGGATCAAAGTTGACGTTCCACTGTTTGCCGACCGCGTTGCACAGGGTTCACCTCCTGAATACTTATACTGGGTGGGCAGTGCCGGTGCATTCGATGACCGCTATAAAAACGTTTCAAGGGCATTTGCAAAACTGCTGGCTTATCTTGAGACGGCTTACGCTGTGCTTGGGACAGAGGAATCCTCCAGCGGTGATGTTGCCCGCCGGGCAGGAAATGAGATGCTTTTCCAGATGCAGGTGCTGATGAATATTGAAATATTCGAGGCTTATGGTGTCAAAAAGATCCTGACCTGCGATCCTCATGCGTACAATACATTTAAGAACGAGTACCCCGACCTTGGGGGATTTTACGAGGTGATCCACCATACACAATTCATCCGTGACCGGGTCGCTGAGGGGAAACTCAAAATCCCTGCAGATGCGCTGAAAGATAAAAGGATAACCTATCACGATCCCTGTTACCTGGGAAGGGCAAACGGGGAGTATGATGCGCCGCGGCAGATACTGGATGCATTTTCAGCCGGAAAGAGGGAAATGAAACGCAACAGGAGCTTCGCACTGTGTTGTGGCGCCGGCGGCGGACAGATGTTCAAGGAGGCGGAAAAGGGAGACAAGGAAGTATTCATGGAACGGACCGAAGAGGCCCTGGAAACAGGGGCTGATATCATCGCAACAGCCTGTCCCTATTGCATGGTAATGATGACCGACGGATTGAAGTACAAGCACAGGGAGGAAACCATCAAGAATTACGATATAGCTGAACTGGTGGTCCTGGCACTGGGACTCTAAACCATATTAAGAAAACCATTAAACCTGAATATATGGAAAACACAAGATTAATAACCGGTGGTGAGTTTCTGGTAAAAGAAACCGATCCGGCAGATGTTTTTATTCCTGAAGAATTTGATGAAGAACAGAAACTGATCGGGCAGACCTGCCAGGATTTTCTTGATACAGAGGTGTTTCCAGTCCTGGAAAAGATCGATTCCCAGGAAGAGGGACTCATGCGTGAACTCCTTATCAAATCCGGGGAACTCGGATTGCTGGCCATATCCATACCGGAAGAATATGAGGGATTCGGACAATCATTCATTACCGCCATGTATGCCAGTGAGATCCTGGGAGCAGGTTACTCCTATGCCGTGGCTTTTTCCTGCCATACAGGAATCGGCACCCTTCCCATCCTCTATTACGGCAATGAGCAGCAGAAGCAGAAGTACATTCCCAAGCTGGCCACAGGTGAAATGGTTGGTGCCTATTGCCTG
>LJUP01000185.1 GCA_001303955.1 Bacteroides sp. SM23_62
TATCTCCGTCTATGCCAAGTCTATTGTTTGTAATAATATTGGGGCTGATCTCCAAAGCCTTTACAAACGGCCGGGTCCTTTCCTCATTCATCCATGTGGGCGTATCCCACCAGAGGATGTCCAGTGGATACCGGGACAGGATCTCTTTGGTTTGCGGCAGGGCTATGTTTGCCAGGTATTCATCGAAATCACCCTTATGGGCCATATCCCAGCCATCCCCTTCCTGGAAACGTGCCTTGGCACCTCCCGGATGGTTCCAGTCCTGTGCCTGGGAATAATAAAACCCCATTTTCAATCCGGCCTTTTTTGCCTCATCCACCAGCGGACCGAGGAGATCTTTCCCGTAGGGGGTGGCATCGGCCACGTCCCAATCAGTAACATCCGAAGGGTAGAGGGCGAAACCGTCATGGTGCTTCGAGGTGATGACAATGTAACGCATGCCAGCCTCTTTGGCTACCTTCACCCAGGCCTTCGGATCATATTTCACCGGATTGAACCGGCTTGCATATTGCTTGTATTCGGCGGAGGGCATTCCAGTGCTGTGCATGATCCATTCCCCATAATTGGTATTATCCCCATATTTGCCGGCAGGAACGGCATACACGCCCCAGTGGATGAACAGGCCGAATTTTGCTTCCCGCCACCAGGCCATTCTTTCTGTATCACTGGAAAGTGTTTCCACCTCACCTTTTTTTTTAGGAGTATTCGCACAGGTCGTCATCAGCATCAGTACCATGCCGATGGAAAATAATGAATAGCATTTTTTCATGTTTATTAATGTTTATTTGGTGCTGAGGGTCAATCCCATGGACTAAAGGCATCTTCGATGTGCTCCAGGTTAAAATTCCCTGCTTCGCCTGTCAGCAGGATGATGTCAAACCTGACACCCTTATCAAGCCCTTTTTTTAGAATGAATGCATTGGCTGCGCTGACCAGGTACCGCTGTTTTTTCCGGTTGATATGTTCTTCCAGGCGCTCTCCGCCAATCTGTTTTCTGACCTTTACTTCGACTATTATGATCTTATCGTCCCGGCTGGCAATGATATCGATCTCCCTGTGCCGGTATCTCCAGTTCCTTTCCAGGATGGTGTACTTATTCTCTTCCAGGTACCTGGCAGCAAGTTCCTCGCCGTCCTTTCCTATGTCCAGGTGTTCTGCCATGGTTCCGGGTCTGATCAATCGATATAATCAAGCTGGCTGCCGTCCTGGTTAACCTCCATAGATACCTGCCTTCCCAGCACCATGGCCATGTTCCCTTCCACATGGCCTGCCGGAAAATCAAAACATACCGGGAAGTCGAATTCCTCAACCGCTGACCTGATGATCTCAGCGGCATCCATCCCAAAAGGTACTTCGTTGTCATGCATGTCAGTCAGTCCGCCTACAACAAGTCCTGCCAGGTTCTCCAGCATGCCTGCCAGCTTCAGGTTCTGCATCATCCGGTCGATATGGTACAAGTATTCATCCACATCCTCCAGGAAAAGAATGGCCCCCCTTGTGGGAAACTGAAAGAGTGTACCGGTCAGACTGTATAGAACCGATAGATTGCCTCCCAGCAGGATGCCGCTGCCTTTCCCCTTCCTGTTCAGGGGATTGGCCGGGACGGTATAGGTTGGTAATTCCCCCTTCAGTATCCCGAACAGGCTGGATACTGCAGAATCATCAGCATCGGTTACATCTCTCAAAGTATAGGGCATGGCCGCATGAATGCTGGCCACACCTATCCTCATCTGCAGGAAGGCATGCAGGGCTGTTATATCACTGAAGCCGATCACCCACTTGGGATGCTCTGCAAAGCCTTTCAGGTCGATTTTACTTAACAGGCGTATGATCCCGTACCCCCCGCGGGCGCAGAAAATGGCTCTGATATCCGGATGATCAAGCATCTGCTGAAGATCATCCAGCCGGTCCTTGTCTTCTCCGGCAAACTGGTGATGCCGGGTAAAAATGGAACCAGTCATTGTTTGTAATCCCTCCTGTTCCAGGAATGAAACAAAGTTCTGGATGTCTTCCGGATCAACCCATCTGGTAGGCGCAGAAATGCTTACCAGGTCACCTGACTTTACATATGGCGGCAATTGCATCATTGTATTAAAATAATCAAATATTCGGAAATGACCATTATCTTTGTCGGGTCTTTATGCACCCGGACCTAAACCGATCAGTTACAACATGAAAAATACCAAACGCCATCTCATCACAGCCGCCCTGCCATATGCCAACGGACCTGTCCACATAGGGCACCTGGCAGGCGTTTACATCCCGGCAGATATTTATTCCAGGTACCTACGGCTGAAGCGGGAAGACATCATTTTTATCTGCGGTTCCGATGAACACGGCGTACCCATCACCATCAAAGCAAGGCAGGAAGGAGTCACACCACAGCAGATTGTAGACCACTACCACCAGATGAATAAGGATTCTTTTGAGCGTTTTGGAATCGCCTTTGATATTTACCATCGAACCTCCCATCCCACGCATCATCAGACTGCTTCAGAGTTTTTCAGAACATTGTATGATCGTGGTGAGTTCCTGGAAAAGGAAACTGAGCAATATTTTGACGAGGAAGCGGGCCAGTTCCTGGCTGACAGGTATATCACCGGTACCTGTCCGAAGTGCACCCATGATCAGGCCTATGGTGACCAGTGTGAAAATTGCGGAAGTTCACTGAATGCTACTGACCTGATCAATCCCAGATCCACCATCAGTGGTTCTGTACCCGTCCGGCGAAAGACAATACACTGGTACCTGCCCCTGGATAAATATGAAGGATTCCTCAAGCAGTGGATCCTCGAAGAGAACAAGCACTGGAAGCCCAATGTGTACGGGCAGTGCAAGTCATGGCTTGACGGGGGACTCGAAGCGAGGGCGGTGACGCGGGACCTGGACTGGGGGATCCCGGTACCGATCGATGGGGTGAAGGGCAAGGTGCTGTATGTCTGGTTTGATGCGCCCATCGGCTATATTTCAGCCACCAAGGATTTGACCAAAAACTGGGCGGATTACTGGAAGCAGGATGATACCCGGATGATCCATTTTATCGGGAAGGACAATATTGTATTCCACTGTATCATTTTCCCGGTCATGCTGAAGGCGGAAGGCAGCTATGTGCTTCCGGAAAATGTTCCTGCGAATGAATTCCTGAACCTGGAGAATGACAAGATATCCACCTCCCGGAACTGGGCCGTCTGGCTGCATGAATACCTGGTGGAGTTTGAGGGGAAGCAGGATGTGCTGCGCTATGTGCTCTGCGCCAATGCGCCTGAAGCAAAGGACAATGATTTTACCTGGAAGGATTTCCAGGCGAGGAATAACAACGAGCTGGTCGCCATCCTTGGCAATTTTGTACACAGGGCACTGGTGCTGACCCATAAGTACTTCAATGGCAGGGTACCTGCCCCGGAAAATCCTGATCAGTATGACAAGGAGGTGCTCGACAGTATCAGCAGTTATCGTGACAAGGTGGAAGATAACCTGGATCATTTCCGCTTCCGGGAAGCCCTTAAGGAAGCCATGAACCTGGCCCGCCTCGGAAACAAATACCTGGCAGATACAGAACCCTGGAAACATTTCAAGAATGATCCCGGAAGGGTTAAGAACATACTTTATACCGCCCTGCAGATAACGGCCAGTGTTGCAGCCATCATAAAACCATTCCTCCCATTTACCGCTGTAAAGCTCGAAGGATTCCTGAATGCCGGGGAGATTGGCTGGCAGGATATCGGCAATACATCCCTTTTACCGGTCGGACATGAGATCAACCAGCCGGAACTGCTGTTTGACAAGATCGAGGATGTTACCATCCAGGTCCAGCTTGACAAACTGGCCAGCAGTAAAAAACTGAATGAGGCCAGGGAATCCGGTCTGCCGGATCTGAAAGAAGAGGTATCCTACGAGGATTTCAGCAGGATGGACATCCGGGTAGCCAGGATCCTGGCTGCCGAGAAAGTCCCCAAAACAGACAAACTGATCAAACTGGACCTTGATACCGGCTTGGATAAACGTACCGTAGTATCGGGGATAGCCGAGTACTTCAAGCCCGAGGAGATCATCGGCAAGCAGGTTTGTATCCTGGCCAACCTCGCCCCGCGTAAACTCAGGGGGATTGTTTCCCATGGAATGGTTCTGCTTGCCGAGGATGCCAATGGAAGACTGGTCTTCGTTACACCTGAAGAAATAACGGGCGAAGGGTCCGTGGTCCTGTAAATTGTCTTACTGGGTAAGGATCCAGGCCTTACTGTATGCCTGCTGATCACGGATAGCCGAAAGTGCAGTAATGGCATCTTCCTTTATGGAATATTGTTCTGCAGATACCCGGAAGAAGGAGTTTTCACCTGTAAGTATTTCTGCGTCATATCCCTCATCTGCCATTATTTGCTTTAAATGCCGTGCATTTTCAAAATCTTTGAAACTGCCGACAATGATATGATAGCTTCTTTGCGGTGTGAAGTATGTCCTGGCCGGTATTTCATCCTCAGACCTGGCAGTTGGGGCTTCAGTTGCGGCAGGTTCAGCTTCAGGCTTGACAGACTCGGCTTCAGGCCCGGTGGATACGGTTTCAGACTCAGCCAATTGAGTGTTGATATCAGGAGCTGAGACCACCTGTTCCTGAACTGTTTGTTCTTTCCTGAAACTGTCAACAGGGCCCAGGTCAAAACTGGACAGGTTCAGGTACCCCAGCTTAACAGGTATAAAGATCATGCCGGCAAGCAGACAGGCAGCTGCTCCTGTATAGATCCATCTCCTGATCCTGCGCTGCCGCACAACCGGATTGGTATCATCAACGGCCTGGTAGATTTTAGCACTCCTGCCTGGCAACCTGTCAAATTCATTGTAATTCAAATATGATAAGCCATATGAAGCAAGGAGCAAATTATCGGTCGTTTCCTGAACAAATTCAATTTTCCGGGCCTTGTTGATGAAGAAATACCCCAGATCGTCTATCGTAAACTTCAGCCCTTTCCCTATCTCATATAAGATCGTTTTGAAATATACCTCCGCCATGGCCTGGACTTCCTTATAACCATAACCCGTTTCCCTGGAAATATGGGCGTATAACAGGCCGTCGTTATGGACAAGATGGGGATTGAACAGGATTTGCCTGGAAGGAGGAAGGGCTGTCTTCTGGGAAGCATCGAAAGTGGCCGGCTTGTAATTGGCAACAAAACCTCCCATACCCGGCAGGATCACACAATCGTGCTGGAGCAGGAGCTCCCGAATGTATTTATCCAAATTGATCTTCATCTGTACAGCCAAACAAAGTTACAATTTTTTTTTACCACATCCTCCTGAAATGAATCAGGTTTACGGATTCCTGCCGGACTTTGTTTCATTATTTATTATCTTCGTACGTTCATTCCCCAAGCTGCAATGGAAGCAATAAAAATGGTTGATCTGAAACGGCAATATGACCGTTTCAGGGAAGAGATTGACGAGGCCATACAGGAAGTGCTGGATTCTACGGCATTCATTAATGGTCCCAGTGTAAAAGCCTTTCGGGATGAGTTTGCCAGCTATCTTGATGTGCCACATGTAATCCCGTGTGCAAATGGAACGGACGCGCTGCAGGTGTCACTCATGGCCCTTGATCTTCAGCCCGGAGATGAGGTAATCACAACTCCTTTTTCTTTCATTGCCAGCATAGAGGTCATCAAACTGCTGAGGCTGGTCCCGCTACTGGCCGATGTGGATCCACGGTCCTTCAATATTGATCCCGGACAAATAGAGCAGCTGATCACCCCAAAAACCAGGGCGATTATTCCGGTGCATTTATTTGGACAGTGTGCCCATATGGAAAGTATCACAGATATCGCCCGGCGTCATGGATTGTATGTCATCGAAGATACTGCCCAGGCGGTAGGTGCTGATTATATTTTTCAGGATGGCCGCAGGAAAAAAGCAGGAACAATAGGGAACATCGGTACGGCTTCCTTTTTCCCGTCCAAGAACCTGGGCTGTTACGGTGACGGAGGTGCCATCATGACCCGTGATGCAGCCCTGCATCATAAAATACAGGCCATTGTCAACCATGGTTCAAGGACAAAATACTATTATGATGAAGTGGGGGTTAATTCCCGGCTGGATGCAATGCAGGCGGCCATACTCCGGGTAAAGCTCAGATACCTCGAAAGCTTTCATGAAGCCCGGCAAAAAGCGGCAGAAGCTTATGATGCTGAGCTTGGGAATATCCCGCAGTTAACTACCCCTGCAAGGGTGCCCTGGTCCACCCATATTTTCCATCAGTATACGCTTATTCTCAACGGTTCAGATCGCAGTCAGCTGGTGGACTATCTCAAGAGCCAAGAAATCCCTGTCATGGTCTATTATCCGCTCCCTTTGCACCTCCAGGATGCATACAAAGACCTGGGTTACCGCAGGGGGGATTTCCCGGTAACGGAATCGCTTTCCGGAACAGTCTTTTCAATCCCCATGCACACAGAAATGGAACCCGATCAGATTGAATATATTTGCCATCATATTAAAACCTTCTTAAAGCAGGATAATCAATGAACGAAAAGGGATATTTTGCACATGAAACGGCAGTGGTGGATGATGGCTGTGAGATTGGTAAGGGTACCCGCATATGGCATTTCTCGCACATCATGCCCGGAGCCAGACTGGGTGAAAATTGTAATCTCGGACAAAACGTACTGGTCTCCGACGATGTTATACTGGGCAATAACGTAAAGGTTCAGAACAATGTATCCATCTATACAGGCGTCATCTGTGAAGATGATGTTTTCCTCGGTCCATCCATGGTCTTCACGAATATCGTTAATCCCAGGAGTGCCGTGGTAAGAAAGGGCTCATATGTCAAAACCCTGGTTGGCAAAGGAGCATCCATTGGCGCCAATGCCACCATCATCTGCGGGAATACCCTTGGGGAGTTTTGTTTTATCGGTGCGGGTGCGGTGGTAACCAAAGATGTTCCTCCCTATGCCCTGGTAGTGGGAAATCCCGCCAAACAGGTGGGTTGGATGAGTGAGTACGGGCACCGGCTTCATTTTGACAATCAGAACCTGGCCGTATGTCCCGAAAGTGGTGAAAAATACAAATTGAAAAACGGAGCGGTAAGCAAGTTATGAAAAAGAATTTCGCACTGATAGGTGTGGCCGGCTACATCGCAGTCAGGCATTTGAAGGCCATCCACGAAACACAGAACAACCTGGTGGCTGCCCTGGATGTATACGACAGTGTCGGGATCATTGATTCTTATTTTCCCTATACTGATTTCTTCGTTGAATTCGAGCGGTTTGACAGACATATTGACAAACTCCGCAGGGAGGGCAAACAGGTTGATTATATCAGTATCTGTTCTCCTAACTACCTGCACGATTCACACATAAGATTTGCCCTGAGAAGTCAGGCCAATGCCATATGTGAAAAACCCCTGGTGCTGAATCCATGGAATTTTGAAGGATTGGCCGATTATGAGAAAGAAACTGGCAAAAAAGTATTTAATGTTCTCCAGCTGAGGTTGCATCCATCGATCAAGGCCCTGCGGGACAGGATCAGGCAAGGCCCGGAGGACAAGATTCACGATATTGACCTGACTTATATTACCGGCCGTGGGAACTGGTACCATTACTCCTGGAAAGGGAATTTGCAGAAATCAGGGGGTATTGCCACCAATATCGGGATCCATTTCTTCGATATGCTGATCTGGATTTTCGGTGATGTAAAAAAGAACATCACCCACCAGCTTGAAGAAAGTAAGGCATCGGGTTACCTCGAGCTGGAACAGGCACGGATTCGGTGGTACCTCAGCATCGATGCCAATGATCTTCCGGCCGAAGTGAAAAAAAAGGGACAGCGCACCTACAGGAGCATCACCATGGATGATGAAGAGATTGAATTCAGTCATGGTTTTAACGATCTGCATACCCAGACCTACCGGGAAATCCTTGCCGGGAACGGATTTGGCCTGGAAGAATCAAAAAAATCAATAGAAGTTGTCTATACCATCAGGAATGCAGAACCTGTAGGCTGTAAAGGTGACTTTCACCCGCTTTGTAAATAAACCATGTAAACGATAGAAAATGATTTCATCTTTATTAGAAGGCAAGAAAAAACTGGCGGTAATCGGATTGGGCTATGTCGGATTACCTGTGGCACTGGAGCTGGCGAGGAAAATGAAGGTAATTGGTTATGATGTCAAATCCGACCGGATAGCATTGATGAAAAAAGGGATAGATCCCAACAAGGAGATTTCCTCAGAGGCCTTCAAAGGTTGTGATATTACCTTTACCACGGATCCGGATGACCTGGCAGCAGCCAGCTTTTATATCGTGGCCGTACCTACCCCCATTGACGACCACAAGCAACCGGACCTGGGTCCCTTGATCAATGCCTGTGAAACCGTGGGTGAGCATCTGTCAGAAGGCGATTACGTGGTATTTGAATCGACAGTGTACCCTGGCTGTACCGAAGAGGATTGTGTGCCTGTGCTTGAAGAGAAATCCGGACTTGCCTACAAAAAGCAGTTCAAGGTTGGATTTTCGCCGGAGCGGATCAATCCTGGTGACCAGATACATACCCTTACCACCATCAAAAAGGTGACATCGGGCTGTGATGAGTTATCTGCGGAGGTTATTGCCAGCCTGTATGAACTGATTATCACGGCCGGTATACACAGGGCCAGTTCCATCAAGGTGGCCGAAGCTGCCAAGATCATTGAAAACACCCAGCGGGATATCAACATAGCTTTCATGAACGAACTGTCCATGATTTTCAAGAAGATGGATATTAATACATTCGAAGTCCTGGAAGCGGCAGGCACCAAGTGGAATTTCCTGAGATTTTATCCGGGCCTGGTTGGCGGGCATTGCATTGGCGTTGATCCGTACTACCTGACCTATAAATCCGGGAAATTCGGACATCATGCCCGGATTATCAACTCCGGCAGGGACATCAATGATGGCATGGGATCATTTGTGGCTAATCAGGGACTTAAAAAGCTGGTTGAGATGCGAAAAGATATCCAGTCCTGCAGGATCCTGGTAATGGGCATGACTTTCAAGGAAAATGTAAGTGATATCAGGAATTCAAAAGTGGTGGATGTCATTCGCGAGTTCCGTTCCTACGGCATTGACGTTGACGTAATAGACCCCCATGCCTCCCCGGAGGAGGTCCGTGAGGAATATCTGCTGGAGTTGAAAAGCAAGCCCCAGCCTCCCTATGATGCCATTGTCGTTGCCGTGAACCATGACGAATACGTGCAGCTGAAGGAAGAATATTTTCTATCCCTTTGTTCAAATGAGGCCTTGTTGATGGACATTAAAGGTATATACCGGAACGGTCTTAAAAAGCTTATTTACTGGAGCCTTTAATCTTATGAGAGAATAGATGAAGAAACTTGTGGTTGTAACAGGTGGGACCGGTTTTATCGGATCACACACGGCCGTCGAATTGATGGAAGCCGGATATGATGTTCTGATCATTGATGATCTGTCCAATTCCAGGATTGAAGTACTGGATGGGATTGAAAGGATCACCGGTCGTAAACCCCTGTTTGAGAAGTTCGATCTGTGTGACAGGGTGAAAGTAACCGAATGCTTTAAAAAGTATACGGGCATTGCTGCCATCATCCATTTTGCCGCACACAAAGCAGTGCCGGAGTCCATGGATAAACCCCTGATGTATTACGAGAACAACCTGCTATCCCTGATCAACCTGCTGAGGGCCATGAAGGAATATGGCGTAAAATATTTTGTGTTTTCATCCTCATGCACGGTATACGGACAGCCGGATACACTGCCAGTCACGGAAAAATCACCCATCAAAAAGGCTGCCTCACCTTATGGCAATACCAAGCAGATTTCCGAAGAGATCATCCAGGATGTGGTGTCGGCAGGAGATCCCATCCAGGCCATCTCACTCAGGTATTTCAATCCCATTGGTGCTCATCCGACTGCCTATATCGGCGAACTCCCGATCGGCATCCCGCTGAACCTGGTACCATATCTTACACAGACAGCCATAGGAATAAGAGAGGAGTTACAGGTCTTTGGAGATGATTACAATACCCCTGACGGATCGGCCATCAGGGATTACATCAATGTGGTTGATCTTTCGAGGGCCCATGTGGTTTCCATTGACCGGCTGCTGGCAGGCAAAAATAAATCCGCACTGGAAATATTCAACCTGGGAACCGGTAATGGCCTTTCGGTCTTTGAGATCATCAACTCTTTCGAGAAAGCCACCGGGATCAAGGTAAAATACCAGGTTGTTGGCCGTCGTGAAGGGGATATCGAGAAGGTCTGGGCCGATACCAGCCTGGCCAATAATGAGCTCGGATGGAAAGCAGTGATCCCACTGGAAGAAACCCTCAGGTCTGCCTGGAAATGGGAACAATACATAAGACAGGAAAACAATGGATAAAACAATCATCATAACGGGGGGAGCTGGTTTCATTGGCTCTCATGTAGTCAGGCTTTTTGTACAAAAATACCCGCAGTACCGGATTATCAACCTGGATGGCCTTACCTATGCCGGTAACCTGGAGAATCTGAGGGACATCGAAAACCAGTCCAATTACATCTTTGAGAAAGGAGACATCGTAGATGCAGCATTCCTCGACGGTATTTTCAGGCAGTACAATCCCGACGCAGTTATACACCTGGCTGCCGAATCACATGTAGACCGGTCCATCCTGGATCCGCTTGCTTTTATCCATACCAATATCATCGGTACGGTGAACCTGCTGAATGCCTGCCGGAAAAGCTGGAAAGAAAATTTCGGGGGCAGGCTGTTCTACCACATCTCTACTGATGAGGTATACGGCTCACTCGGGACTGAGGGATTATTCACCGAGACGACCGCTTATGACCCTAGGAGTCCTTATTCGGCCTCGAAAGCCAGTTCCGACCACCTTGTCAGAGCATACCTG
>LJUP01000186.1 GCA_001303955.1 Bacteroides sp. SM23_62
GAAATATCCGCAGTGTAAATCAGCAGGCGGAATTTTATACCATTTCCGGATCCCTGCTGGCACTCCTTGTATTCTCCTTATCAGGTTTTCAACTGCCTCATTATACCAATATTATTTTCCCCCTGCTTGCCATTCTGACGGCGGACTGGATCCATCGGGCTGAAATGCAGGGAGAACTCCGGTTCTACAGGGTTGCCCAATCTGTTACCATCATACTGCTGGCAGTCCTGCTGGTTATCGTCCACATCATATTCAGACCCAGGGGGATTTCTTCGGCCGCTGTACTGGCCTTTGTTTTAACCGCCATGATGATCGTTTTGTTTTTGAGATATCCCCTGGAAAGAAAATGGAAGCTCTTCTATTATTCTGCCCTTGTTAGCATACTGGTCAATTTTTATCTGAACCTTATTTTTTACCCGGAATTATTGGAATACCAGTCCGGCACAAAGGCAGCCAGCTATGCAAACCAGCATTTCCCGGATGATGATATCCGGACAATCGGCGTACTCTCTTTCACCATACACTTTCATGCCGAAAATGAGGTCAGGGACAGGGAGATCCCGATGCTTCTGGAAGAGCTTTCAAAAGCTGATTTCCTGGTTTTCACGAGTGAGCCTTACCTGGATAGCCTGCGGATGTCTAATATTGATTATGAAATAGTGTCGGTATTTGATCATTTCCACACAACCATGGTTACGGGAACCTTCCTGAATCACAAGACCCGGAATGAATCCCTGAGAAAGCATTACCTTTTAAAATCAGGACCTGGCTACCTGCACTAGACTGTTTAAATGCAAGAATAATTTAACTTTACCTGTTCGCATGTAAAACTGCTCTGATGATTCACAGAATGCTCAAAATAGTATTTGTCTGGCTCCTGCTTGATGAACACCATCCTTGCCTACCTGGTATACATTGTTTGGTTCAGTGTGCCGGTCCTGATTGGCTTATTTGAGACAGCCCTGGCGGAGATCCTGTATTCCAATATCGTCCTTGGTGTCTGTATCACAATGGCTGTCATCCTTGCATTCAAAGAACCGCCCGTCGGCATTTTTGAGGTTCCTGAAGAACATACACATCACCAGGTCATAATAATTCGCCGGACTCAGGGTTTTACGCCAACGCCTTTAAACCAGGTGTAAAAAAAGGTTCCTTCTGGATGCCTGGCTACTTCCCGTATGTCATTCAGTCCCCTGTCCCATTCACCCCGCTTCATATAAGCACTGTCGAGTACCTGCTTCTCTGCGGAATAGACCATTGGAGCGATGATCTGGTTAATGACACCTTGGAGTAATGAGGAATTGGATTGATCAGCATATACCCACCTCGGAGACACATCTCTGACCTGGTAACCTGCATCATTCAATAATGGATATACCCGTCGTCCGATGTTCGGGTTGTGCCCCAGTGCGATCTGGGAATCGATCAGGCCCTTCCAGGCCTTTCTTGAATCAACTGTCTCCGGGGTCCAGAATCCCGAACCATGGTCTCCTTCAATAAGGGTGATTGTCCCGCCTGGCTTCAGAATTTGTTTAAATATTTGAAGGGCAACTGCCGGATCCGGGAGATGCTCCAGTACGAAACATACAAATACATGATCAAAAGTGGCAGGTTTATAAGACAGGGAATACAGGTCTGATTGTTTAAAAGTGACATTTTCGATCCCCTCCTGCCTGGTTACTTCCCGGGCCTGTTCAATGGATTCCCGGGATATATCTATACTTTCAAAAGCCGCATCAGGATTCCTGCGTGCCAGGATCCTTGTCTGGGCACCGACACCGCACCCGGCCTCAAGTACCCTTTCTCCTTTTTGAAAGCTGGTTCCTGTATGCAGGAGATCTTCAAGGATCAGTGACTGTTCAAGCAGGCGCCGGGTTTCCCGGGTTGTATAACCATGCACATATGTCATACCATTACCCTTCTTTATTTTTCGGTCAGGATCTTCAGGGACTCAGATTCAGCCCATTCACAGATTGCCCTTATATACTGGTCACTCAACCTTGAGGAACGATGGATCAATAAATAACTCTTCAGCGGCATGGAGCCTGAACTGCTTTCTTCACAGATTTGGTCGAGCTGAGTTATTTGCTGTGCTTTGTCCATGACACCCCAGGAAGAAAAATTCAGGTGTGCCTTGCCTTCTGCAATATGCCTGTTCAAAATCCAGGAGAACGGAGCCACGCTGCCATACCAGGGATAACGCGTATGGTTTGAGTGACAATCATAACATGAATTCAGGATGATACCGGCCAGGGTGTCAGGCATCTGGGACACCTGTATAAAATCAGTCCCCTTGTCAGGTTCACCCAGGTTTTTCTCAGGCCGGATAAACTGGATAAGGATCAATGTTGCAACCACCGGAATAAGGTAGAAAAGGACCCTTCGCATTATTTAATCAGTTTCTCAGTTTCTTTTTTGGTCCAGTTACAGATCGTTTTAATATCGGATGCCGAAAGTGCCTTTTCGGGATGTTGTTTTAAATATTTTTCAGGGGGCATAACTCCGCCTTCCGTGACCTCACAGATCTTGGTCAGCAATGAGATCTTTTTGGTAAGCTTATATTCCCCCCATTTTTTAAAGTCCATGGCTTTAAACGCCTTTTCAGCTTTTGTTCCTGTAGTGTGGCAATCATAACATGAGTTTGTAAGTATTTCTGATACTTTTTTAGGGAAATCAGCCTGTGGTTCTGAGGTTGGGGGACTGGTATTTCCGCGCATCAACGTTGTGTGGATCAGGAGAATGATCAGCACAATCCGGATACTTTTTTTCATGGTTTGATACAAATTAAATATTAACGGATCGTAATATAGCTAAAATATCAATACCAATGAAAAGGGTTTGCCAGCCAGGCAATGACTCATCCTATTCATACCGGAGTGAGTTTACCGGATCCTGTCGGGCAGCTTTCATGGTTTGTGAAAGTATGGTCAGAAAGCTGACAAGGACGATCAGAATGGATCCGAAAAACAGGGTTCCTACGCCAAAACTGACCCGGTAGGGAAAATTCTGCAGCCAGAGGTTATTCCCGAACCATGAGACCGGAATGGCAACACCAAGGGCGATTATGATAAGCCTGATATAGGACCTGGAAACGAGGTAGGCTATCGAGATACTGGTTGCACCCATGGTTTTACGGATGCCTATCTCTTTGATCCTGCTCTCGGAACTGTAGGCAGCCATGCCAAAAAGGCCCATGCAGGCAATGATAATGGCAAGCAGGGAGGCAAATCCGACCATGTACAGGATATCGCCGAAATTGAGGTAATATTCCCGTATGGAAGCGTCCATGAACTGTGCTTTGAATTCACGTTCAGGATCCACCTCCTCCCAGGCTTTCTCCAGTTTATTCATGGTCTTGGGCATATCGGGCGAGCTGATGAGCAGATGGGCATAATGGAAGCCCTCCGGGCTATGTCTGAGTCCCATGGGACCTATCTTAGAAAACATGCCGAAAAAGTGATAATCCTTTACCACTCCTATCACTTCCAGCAGGGTACTGTCATTTATTGTGATGAATTTCCCAAGGGATGATTCCCTGTCTTCAAAGCCAAAATCATGAACAGCTGTTTCATTCAGGATGATATATTTTTCCTGTCCCACTGACAGATCCTCAGGAAAATTCGAACCTGCCATCAGCTTGAGTTCAAACATATCCATATAGTTAGGATCCACACAGAAAAATGCCAGGTCAAATTTGTCTTCCTTATCATCCAGCCAGGCTTCTTCCGTCCACTTGTTACCCATTGCCGGTACATGGGAGGACCATGCAATGGATTGTATCTCCGGTAAGTAAGAAAATTCTGTTCTTACACGCTCAACGGTACTCTTCTGAAGTTCCACATTCAAGATATTATCCTGCCTGAATCCATAATCCGTATTCAAAAAGAAGCGCAGTTGCCTGTACAACAGTACGATAGTAACAATCAGGATAATGGAAACGGCAAACTGGGCCACTACAAGAAATTTCCGCAAGAACATCCTGCTCAGAAACCGGATGCTGCTGATATCTTTGATAACCGCAATGGGATTGAATGTAGACATATACCCCGCCGGTAAAAGACCGGCAATAATACCGGTAAGCAAGGCAAAAATCAAAAACCAGATATATATAGAAGGGCTTTCCTGAAGGCTGATATTAAGAATACTCATGAACCTCATGCCTTCGAATGCTGGGGCCAGGAATTGAAGAAATACGTAGGCAAGCACCAGTGCCAGCAAAGCGGCCAGCAAGGATTCGGTCAGGAACTGGGTGAATATCTGGGACCGGTACGCACCGGTAACCTTACGGATACCGATCTCTTTTCCCCTGGTCAATGCCTTGGCCAGGGACATATTGGTATAATTGAAGGCGGAAGTCAGCATCAGAAGCATTGCCAGCACAATCATGAAGTAGATCACCATCCTAGGAAGGAAGAATCCTATTTCATTGCCGAGGAGTGGACCCGGGCATATTTTGTCCAAAGCCTGCAATTGAAAGGAGAAATCACGTTCCAGATCAGACTCATACCTTTCTTTCCTGATTTGTTCAAAGGCTTTGGTTAAATCGCTGGGGACTGCATCTTCTGTCAACAGAATATAGACCCAGGTGGAGTAGATATTATCCCAGTTTTCACTCATATCGTCTTTCATTCCCCTAACTGATGCGAGTGCATCAAACTGGATGTGGGATTTATAATTACCTTTCGGAACGATCCCGGCAATGATGTATTCTCCCATTGAATCCACGGCAAAGGGTTTACCAACGGGATCGGTATCCCCGTAAAATTTCATCGCGGTTTCTTCGCTTAGGATCACTGACAGGGGATCTTCCAGGGCATGAGCGGGATCAATCCCCTCAAGCGGAAAATCAAAAACACTGAAAAAGTCCTCATTGACATAAAACCCGTCGAAATCAATTACCTTCCCATTTGCCCGGCCATCCCCGTTGAAGCTGCGATTGATAACTACTGCCCCCTCCACGATTGGGTAATTTTCCCGCAGGCAGGTGCCCATTGGAAAAGTGGTAGTGGCGTAAAGTGTAAATGCGCCATCTGACATCTCATCATTCGTTATCACGCGGTATATACGGTCCCGCTTCCGATGAAAACCATCATGGCTCATCTGGTCCTGTATGATCTGTATGATCAGCAGGCATACTGACATACTGAGTGCCAGTCCAAGGATATTCAAAACCGAAAAACTTTTATGTCTCAGGATATTCCGGAATGCAGTCAGGAGATAGTTCTTGATCATTATGCTTTGGGCGAGTTAAATCATTTTTAAGACGCGAAACCAAAAACAAGGTTACAATATTATATCCTCGATTCCAGTTTAAATTTACTGAATCCCCGGAATCATGAAGCGAATCACTAAATCGACCAAAAAACCAATCGAAAGAAATATTTTGTTTGATCATCTGATCATTTGATGGGGACATTAATGTGTCGTTCGGCATGGTAGGATGATCTGACCAGGGGACTGCTCTCCACAAAACTGAATCCCTTTTCCTGTCCGATCTTTTTGTACTCCCCGAAAATCCTGGGACGGATATAGTCACTGACCGGATGGTGACGAAGGGTCGGTTGCAGGTATTGTCCGATGGTCATGACCTTACAACCGGCTTCAAGCAGGTCATCCATGGTTTCCAGCACTTCTTGGCGGGTTTCGCCCAGACCCAGCATGATCCCGGATTTGGAGATGACCTTTTTCGATGAGATATAGCGTACGACATCGAGGCTGGTTTCATACCTGTTCAGGCTCCTGATCCTTGGCGTGATTCTCTTGACGGTTTCCAGGTTATGTGAGATAACTTCCGGTCCGGCATCAATTACCTGCTGGATATGATCCTGCCTGCCCCGGAAATCCGGGATGAGTGTCTCAAGGGTAACTTCCGGATTGACCTCTTTTACTGTCCTGACGGTTTGTGCCCAGAAGGATGCACCGCCATCCTCCAGGTCATCGCGGTCCACCGATGTCAACACACAATGTTTCACCCCAAGTGTCCTGATGGATTCCGCAAGCCTCCGGGGTTCGTCCCGATCCACCGGCATGGGTTTGCCCGTTTTCACGGAACAGAACTTACAGGCCCTTGTACAAATATCACCCAGTATCATAAAGGTGGCGGTACCTGCGTTCCAGCACTCCCCGATATTAGGACAATTACCACTTTTGCAAATGGTATGCAGGTTGTTTTTCTCCGACAGGTTCTTAAGGTGGCTGTAATTGCCTCCGGCCGGCCGTTCCATCCGGAACCACCCGGGCAATCGTCTCACTTTCTCTTTCCAAATCACGCTGATAAATTTTAACCCTCCAAAATTACCTATTTATTTTTAACCATTCTAAATCTCGAATGATTGGCACGAGAACATAAATTATAGCCTTGGTAGTTGTAATTTTAGGAATGGAATGAACCAGTTGTTATGATATTGGGGATTGATATTGGATCCATGGCCGTTTCAGCGGTCCTGCTTAATGCAGAAAAACAGATCACAGGAACCTTTTATGAGGCTCACCTGGGACAAATCGGCAGATGCCTGGAGAAAATGGCCGGCCAGCTGGATCCCCAGGCCAGGGCAGCCATATCTCTTACCTCCTCCAACCTGATAAGCAACAAGGAGTTTGCATTTACAGATATCCAGACCGCCCTTGTACAGGCCAGCACGAATCCGGGAAAAGCAGTGGACTATATCCTGCATGTAGGTGCTGAAAAATTCTACCTGATTAAGATAGATCCCGACGGCAGGTACGAATATTCCCGTACCAATACCTCCTGTGCCGCAGGAACCGGAAGCTTTCTGGACCAGCAGTACAAACGGTTGGAGATCCCTTCCATTAAGGAATTCTGCAGGCTTGCTGAAGGGAACAGGGATAAGGTACCCGATATTGCTTCCCGTTGTTCGGTTTTTGCCAAGACAGACCTGATCCATGCACAGCAGGAAGGATATTCACTGGCAGCCATCTGCGACGGACTTTGCAAGGGACTTGCCAAAAGCATCACAGATACACTCTTTCATGATTTTGCCATCGGTGGTGAGATACTCTTTACCGGGGGGGTATCCAAAAACCAGGTCGTGGCAGCCTATATCAGGGAAATCCTTCAGGCCGATCTGTTCATACATCCGGTGTCTCATTTATTCGGGGCACTGGGGACTGCCTTATGCCTGGGTGAGGATGCCATTGCCAATAATCAGGGTAAAACGACAGAAGATCTCATCAAATTCTTCTCCGGGACTAACGGTCATCGCGAGTATTATAATCAGCCGCTGGAGCTGTCGCTCAGCCAGTATCCTGATTTCAAAAATAGCATCAGAAAAGATCACCTATCAAACATTGGAGGAATTGAAAAGAGGGTGCAGGTAGAAATTTTCGAAGATCCACATAAAGAAAAATACGATGAGATATATATAGGTTTCGATATCGGATCCACCAGCACCAAAGCGATTATCAGCAGCGGGGATAATGTGCCATTGCTCGGATATTACACCTATACATCCGGGAAGCCCATTGAGTCAGTTTTCAGCATCATGGAAGCCCTGGTAGCATTCATGGCAATCCATCAATGGTCTCCCCGCATCCTGGGAGTGGGTACCACGGGGTCAGGAAGAAAACTGATCGGCAAGATCATCAATGCCGATTTGATCCTTGATGAAATTACCGCTCATGCAAGAGCAGCCATCCATCTCAATCCTGAAATCGATACCATCATTGAGATCGGGGGACAGGATGCTAAATTTACGGCGCTTAAAAACGGGGAGGTTGTTTTCTCACAGATGAATGCTGTCTGTGCAGCTGGGACCGGCAGCTTCATTGAAGAGCAGGCCATCAAACTTGGCGTATCCCTTACTGAATATTCCGGACGGATAGAAGGTAAAAGGTCCCCCCTCACAAGCGACAGGTGTACGGTTTTCATGGAAAGGGACCTCAACAATTTCATCAACGATGGATATTCGGTTGAGGAATTGCTGGCAGCAGTGCTTTATTCTGTCAGGGACAATTACCTGAAAAAAGTGGCCATGGAGGGAATGATCGGGCAGAAGGTCTGTTTCCAGGGAGCGACAGCACGAAACAAAGCACTGGTGGCTGCCTTCGAGCAAAAACTGGGCAGGGAAATATTCGTTTCCAGGTTCTGCCATCTTACCGGGGCCATGGGTATCAACCTGGTGATGCAGGAGGAGAAGGTCAGGGAAAGCCGTTTCAGGGGACTCCATCTCCACCGGGTGCAAATCCCCGTAAGTACAGAGATATGTGAACTCTGTATTAACCATTGTAAACTGACTGTTTCCAGGGTCAATGATGAAGAAGTGGCCTACGGATTCCTCTGCGGACGGGATTATAAAACGCCGAAATATGTTGCCAGGGAAAAAGCCGGATTCAGCCTGATGACCGAACACCATAAATTATTCAGGACGAAGCCTGACAAGGCCACAGGATCAAAGGTCAGAGTCGGGATCCCTGCAGCCCTCCATATGTTTGAAGAGGTCCATTTCTGGCAGGCCTTTTTCCGGGAAATCGGAATTGACCTGGTCACGAGCAGTACGGACAAAACACTCTTAAAAGCCGGAAAACATCTTGCAGGTGCAGAATTTTGTGCACCCATTGAATCCATGTACGGACATGTGAAAGCCCTTGCTGATAAGGTGGATTATGTTTTCCTGCCGGTTTATATTGAGACAAGGGACAGATCAGCAGCCAGGGAGAGAAATTATTGCTACTACACTCAATTCAGTCCCGCCATTGTCTCCCAGATAGGAAATAAAAAAACCCAGGCAAAATTCATCGTTCCTGAGATGGATTTCAGCCAGTCCCCAAAAAAATATAAAACAGCCCTATACAGATCCCTGCAAACCATGTTGAACGGGGAGATCAGTTACCTGACCGTCAGCAGGGCATGGGAAAAGGCAGTCGAACAAACCAGAGGACATTCGGCAGCATGGAAAGAGAAATTCACCCTGGAATTCAATCCGGATAATGGACCTTCGGTGGTATTGCTGGGCCGGCCATATGTGATCCTGTCGGCCGAAATGAATAAAAACATCCCTGAGTATTTCTCCATACGGGGGGTCCAGTGTTTTTTCCAGGATATGCTTACCATTTCCACCTCCAGGTCCTCCGTTACACGTGAAGTACTGCAAAAGGTACCCTGGCACTATGCAGCCAACATTCTTGGGGCGGCGGACTATATTGCCCGGACCCCTGGCCTTTATCCCGTCCTTGTAACCGCCTTCAAATGTGCCCCGGACTCATTTATCATTGAATATTTCAAAAAGCTGCTCGAAGCGCATTCCAAGCCATACCTGATCCTGCAGATCGACGAACATGATTCCGGTGTGGGCTATGAAACCCGGATTGAAGCTGCCCTGAGGTCGTTCCGGAACCATGCTTTAAGGAAGGATCCAGCCATCAAGCAGCCTTTCCCCCAGATTATTCCAGGGATCGAAAAAAAAATCGGTGAGAAAACCCTGCTGATCCCTAACTGGGATGCCTATTCTTCTCGATTGCTGGAGGCTTTACTGCGGCGTAAAGGGATTGATGCCCGTCTGCTGGAACCTTCCGAGCTGAGCATACGGAAAAGTATGGCCCACAATACCGGACAGTGCATCCCCATAAATATTGTGGTCCAGGATGCCATCACATATATTGAAAAATACGCCCTGGATCCGGCCAGTACGATGGTATGGATGTCAAATTCCAGGCTTACCTGCAATTTCCGGCTCTATCCTGAATACATCAAAACCCTGCTTGATAATTACGGACAGGGTATGGAAAAGGTCACGGTCTACCAGGGCATGGTTTCCAACCTGGAAATATCGATAAATACGGCCATACAAACCTATTTTGTATACATGCTCGGAGGATTGATCAGAAAAATGGGATGCCAGGCCAGGCCCTTTGAACTGATTCAGGGAAGCACGGATCAGGCCATTGAAAACTCCCTTGCCGCCCTCGAAAAAGCATTCGCCGGCCAGTTGGATCTTGAAATTGCCGTTGTCGAGATGGCGCGCCAGTTTAATGATATCCAGCTTGCAGAAAATGGCAATAAACCTGAGGTAGCCATTTTCGGGGATCTTTTTGTCCGGGATCACGAGGTCATGAACCAGGATCTGATCAGCTTTGTGGAAAATGCAGGAGGGCTGGTGGTCACCACTCCTTATCACGACTATGTGAAATTTACCTCAAGTAATGTTATCCGCCGCATGAGAAAAAGGGGCGAATACTCCATGGCATTGCTTTACAGGATCCTGCTTACCCTGCTGGATAAACTTGACAGGAAATATTACCGGCAACTTGAAAGCATCATCGGTATGAAGGAGAAGATCAATCCGGGAAACCTGGAGAAACACCTGGAAACCTTCAATGTCAAGCCATATCATTCAGGCGAGTCTTATGACAACCTGCTGAAGGTATTTCATATCCTTGAGCATCACCCTGACCTGTCGCTGTTTGTCCAGACAAATCCTGCATTCTGCTGTCCCGCCCTCATTACCGAGGCCATGACCAGAAAGATTAAATCAGTCAGCGGAGTGCCCGTGGTTACCGTTACCTATGACGGCACCAGTGAGGGTAAAAACGATATCATCCTGCCATATCTGGTTGCAGCCAGGGAGCGCATGGGTGTTTGAGGAATAATTAGTAAATTTGATTTCTTTTTTATTTATTTTGCTTAAACCTTTCTTAATCAATTAGTTAACACTTATAAATTATGGCGGGACTGAAACTGGACATTTCCAATATATATCCGTTCGTACCGGAGGATACCATCCTCGGTTACAAGGACCTGGTTCAGA